>JBJYWW010000170.1:0-8281 GCA_046259645.1 Anaerolineae bacterium | reverse complement strand
TACTGACGAGCAGGGCACTCAGTCCAACAGCGTCGACATCGAGCTCGACAGCTTCGTGTTCGATCCGCTAACGATCAGGCGGCTGATGCTACCCGGAGGTTCGCACACCGTCGAGCTCAAGCGCATCGTGGGCGTGACGGCGTCGACCTACTCGGCGGTGATCCACGGCGGAGGGAACATCGCCGCCGTTGCGCGGACCAACTGGGAGGGCGGCGGCGCGGCCGCCTACCTCGCGCCCGAGGTGGGCGCCGAGCTGGTCCTGCCGCTGGCCATGCGCGATGTCTACACCCACTCCACGTTGATCCAGGTGGTCAACACCGATCCGTACGGTGACAACAGCGTGTTCATGCGCTCGTACATGGCGAACGGCGCCGTACGCAACGAGTGGGAGTACGTCCTCTGGCCCGGCGAGACTGGCCGCATCGATCCGAGCTACGAGGCGGAGTTCGCCGACCTGTCGATGGAGGCGCTCTGGTTCAGCGCGGACGCGCCGCTCTCGGTGATGGCGTTGGGCGACGAGTACAACGGTCGCGGCGTGTCTTCTTTGCGTGCGCGGCCACCCTCGGCGGGCAGCGAGCGCCAGTGGCTGCCGTTCGTGCGAGCCAACATGGGGGGCGACACGCTCATCGCCGTGGCCAACGTCCAGACCGCGCCGGTGGAGGCGACGATCAGCTATCGCGGTGCCCCCGGGAGCCCGAGCGGCGCCGGCCGGCTCTTCGAGCAGGACGTGCGGATCGGGCCGCGCAGCGCGGTGTTCATCGACCTCGACGTGATCAAGCGGCGCGGCAACGTCGAGCCGCCCGGACTGCCGCGCGGAGCGCGCAACGGGTCCGGCTTCTTCGGCAGCGCCGAGATCGTGGGTGACGGTCCGCTCCTCGCGGCAGCGTGGGAGCAAGAGACCACGCAGGTGATCACCGACATCGTGGCCAGCGCCGCCTACAACGCGTTCGGCCCGGCCGACCTGTCGGCCACGTTCGCCGTCCCGCGCGTCAGCTACGCGGTCGGTGGCCAGACCTCGCAACTGGTGTTGCAGAACCCGGGCGAGGGCGCGGTGGAGGTCAGCATCGACCTCGTGCTGCCCGACGGCTCGACGATCGGCCTACCGGCCGAGACGCTCGGTGCGGGCGAGATGACAGTGGTGCCGGTGGCGCTTCCTGCGCCGGGCGTCGGCCAGGCGCTGATCGAGGCGACCGAGCCGATCGCCGTGCTGGTGTACGACATCGGACGGGATGTAGATCGCACGGCCTACTGGGCGGTCAAGATGCCGCCGGAGCTCATCGACCTGCCGGAACGGACGCCCCCTCCGACGCCGCTGCCGGCAACCGCGACGAGCACGCCGGGTGACGGCACCGACGCGCCAACGCCGGGCACTGGGACACCGTCGGCCACCCCGCCGCTGGACGCGCCACCGGCGTACTTGCCGATGAGCTGGAATCCGCGCCGCTAGAGCTGGAGCCCGCGCCGCCAGGAACGAGCTGGGCCGCCTGGTGACGACGTCTCCCGGGAGCGAATGCGGCGAAACGCCAACGGGCACCCGGGCCATAGGCCCGGGTGCCCGTCTGTCCTCAAGGCGAGGCGCGGCTCTCCGCCGCTACTTCAAACGGCCGTGCTCCAGCAACCGAGCTTCGTGCGGCCTACCAGTAGCCGCAGTACGGCGGGAGAACCAAGCACTGCCCCGCGCGGATGTAGTTCGGGTTTGCCAGCCCGTTCGCCGTCGCGACGCACCACGGATTGAGGCCGCGGCTGGTCGCGATGCTGTAGAGGGTGTCGCCGAAGCGCACCATGTAGCAGCCGGGCGCGGGCGGCATCGGAGGCGACGGCGGCCAGTATCCGCCACCACCTGTCGGGATTCTCAGGCACTGGCCCGCCCGGATGTAATCCGGGTTGTACAGGCCGTTGGCGCGAGCGATCGCGTACGGCGACACGCCGTACATCCGGCCGATGCTGTAGAGCGTCTCTCCATACCGCACGCAGTGGACGGTGCCGTGGTGCGGGCTGGCGTTGACATCGGCGCTGGCATGCTGGGTCGGAACCAGAGCGAACGCGGTGAGCGCGAACGCCAGCGCTAGGACGACGATGGTGATATTCCGCATGTTAGATCCTCCTCGGGGGTCTCCGGCTGGCCTAGAGCAACGTGGCCGTACCGCCTGTCAAGGTAACGTGGCGGTTATTGTATCATTAACTGGGCCGGAGCGCAAGAGGAAACTTAAACTAGAAATAACCGGCGCGCTAGGTCAGGCCTCTTCCGGCGGGTACGGCCTGTCCCAATCCTCCTCGATCCGCTGGCGATGCAGCTTGGCGAAGTCGATGGTCTCGATCGGCTCGCCGGCGAGGATCTCGCGGCCACCGGCGCTGAGCAGCAGCTCGGCGAGGGTCTCTCCGACGTCAACCGCTTCACGCCACGGGCCGGTCCAGCGAAGGCGCGCCGCCTGCGAGCCGTCCTCCGAGGCAACGATGCCGTGGATGAACATGATCTCGCCGTCGGTGAGGGCGAACGCGCCTATCGCCGCGCCGGGATCGGGCCGCAATCGCGACACGCAGGTGCGCTCCGCCGTTGTCGCGTACTCGGTCGGTTCGTCGTTCAGCCGCGCCACCAGGCGCCGCGCCTCCTCGTCGCCGTCACGGACCTCCACCGCCAGCGTCGCTTGGCCGGGAGCCGGGATGAGCTGGTCAGTGTCGAAATACTCGGTGACGTAGTCGAGCAGCCCGAGACGGGCGAGGTTCTCGGCCGAGACCACGATGGCGTCCAGATCGTCGTGATCAAGGCGCTTGAGGCGCTCCTCCACCGAGCCGCGGATAGGATAGACGTCCAGGTCGCTCCGTCGCCGCAGGAGCTGCGCGCGCCTGCTCGGATCGGCGGTGCCGACCCGCGTCCCGGGCGGCAAGTACGACAGCACCTTGTCCGTGCTCGAGATCAGCGCGTCCCGCGGGTCCGCCCGCATCGGCACAGCTGCGAGACGAATGCCCTCGGCCGAGCCAAGCGGCACGTCGCGCATCGCGCTCACCGCGACGTCCGCGCGCTCGTCGAGCAAGAGCCGCCTGACCGCTTCGACGCCGGCCGTGTCGCGCTCGTCCACGTCCCGGTCCGGGCGGGTCGGACCGGACGCGCCGGCGGTCGGCGACGACCCTGGTCGTTCGCCCGCCAGCAGGATCTCCGTTGGCACATCGGGATGAAGCCGGCGCAAGTCCGCCGACACGTACTCCGCGCGCGCCAGCCCGAGCTTGTCGCCGACGGCCGCTATGCGAAGGGATCGAGTCACGAGGCCGGCGGCTAGGGCTGCGGGGTGGTGGCCGGCGTGCCGTTGGAGGCGGTCGTCGGCAGAGGCTCCTCGAGATTCAGGAAGCGCTCCCGGAGCTCGTCGAGCTTGTCCTGGCGGTGTACCAGCACCCACTGCGGGTAGCCGTCGATCTCGATGACATCATCGTAGACGGCGTTCTCGTCGATGCTCATCGTCACGATGCTGTCGGCGCTCATTCCACGCGCGATGCGGGCGAGCGACAGGACCTCCATGTTGGACAGGTCGGTGTCGATCGTGTCGCGCAGCGCCGAAATGAGCTTGGGGGCGCGCACGATGATCCCGGGGCTGGTGCCCGCGTCCCTGACCGCCATCAGGACCGCCATCTGTCTCCGCGACCTGTCGAAATCGCTGGTGCTGTAGCGTGACCGCGCGTACTGCAGGGCCTCGGCGCCGTCGAGTTTCTGCCGGCCGGGCTCGAAGCGAATCTCCATGGTGCCGCAGTGACCGTCCGGGTAGTTGGAGTCGACGAGCGCGACCGTCGGGTCGTCGGCCGAGGGCGGCAAGTCCATGGTGAGGCCGCCCAGGCCGTCGTCGATGAGCTTCTCGAAACCCTCGAAGTCGATCCTGACGTACCGGTGCACGGGTAGCTCGAGGTTCTCCTCGATAACCTTGCGCAACAGCTCCGGACCGGCCGCCGGATCATCGAGGTCGGACATGGCTCCGTGCACGTGGGCCATGTTGATCTTCTTCGCGCCGACGCCGTCGATGTAGACGTACAGGTCGCGCGGGATAGACAGCATCGCCGCCTTCTTGGCGACCGGATCAATCCGCACGAGGATGATGGTGTCGCTGCGCCGCGGGCTCCCGTCGGGCACCGCGCAGTCGTCTGCGTCGAGCCCGATGAGGAGGATGTTCAGCGGGCCGTGCTCGTCCCAGACATCGGAGGCGCCGGCGAGACCGTCGGGCGTAGACACGGGCTGACTCTCGCCCGGTGTGATGTACCTGTCCTGCTGCACGACAGCGGCCGCCTCACCCGTGCCTGTAGCGGCCTCGAACACGGTGCCGCCGACGAGCCATGCGAGAAGGGCGACCTCCACGATGAGCACCACCATCACCAACGCGAACAGACCGCGAAGCGGCCAGCTCGAGCGGCGGCGCGCGGCGGGCAAGGAGGTTGACATAGGGGACGTCGGCTGGTTCATCTCGGCGGCTGCGATTATAGCATGCAGGCCGCGCCTCATTGCGCCTCATGGCCGCCGTTATCCCGTCGCTGCGCTGCCGCGCGGCGCAGAGCCAGGCCAGGTGGATGTCTGATTCGGGCTAGACCCAGCGCTGTACCGCCGCCGCCACGCGCGGCAGCGCGTCGGCGCGACGTTGATAGCTCAAGGTGACGACGTCGATCGCGCCCGCCACGGCCGCGCAGAACGAGACATGGCGCTCGGCCAGCCGCTTGTCGAACAGGCGCAGAGCCAGCGAGTTGCGCGCCAGCGCGTGGACCGCCGCCGCCGGCGCCAGAATGTCGGCACGTGGATCGCCACCCCCAGCTTCGTGACCGTCATGCGTATCGAGGACGCACGCCAGCGCCAGGTCGAGCGGCAGGGGCGACGCGTGCGCCGGCTGATCGGCTAGCGACAGGCGCGGCTGCGGGAAGTCGGGCCATACCTTAGGTGCACCATCGACGAGCTCGAGCGCCAGCACGTCGTCGGCGACCAGCGGCCACGAGGTGTTCCGGGCGTCGGCAAGCCAGCGGGTCAGCGTGGTCTTGCCCGAGCCGGAGTCTCCGGCGAAGCCGATCACGCCGGCGCCGTCGGTTCGATCCGTCGACGCGGCCAACAGCACCGCTCCAGCATGCAGGCAGAACACGCCCTGCAGCGCGAGCGCAACGACCAGGGCGACTCCCGTGGCGGCTTCCTCGACCTGTTCCGGGGCTACCTCCGGCGCTGCCGCCAGGCACGCGACGGCGCTGCCGTCGCGCTCAATGCGGAAGCGTGCCACCGAGTCGATGTCCAGGTCGTAGACGCCGTCGCGCGTGCGGCTGACGATGTGACGCCGAACGCCGCCGAGCCACCCGGGACCGTCATAGGCGATGTCGCCGGCCGTGCTGAGAGGCGCGCCGGCCGGGCTCGCCCCGGGCGCTGCACCCGCCCATGCGCCCGGGCCCACGGCCATGGGTGTCGTGTCCGGCAGGGCGGGCCACACCGCCAGCGGCCGGTCGAGGTGGAGCAGCCGCCCAGCAACGCCATACCGGTAGCGGTGCGCCGGGGACATGGGGGCGGGACCGCCCCAGTCGCGCGCGGACCGCGGAGGCGTGAGATCCAGGGCGATCGACGACCGGTTAGCGCTCACGCAGCCGAGCGAGTCTCGCGGCCAGCGCGCTCCCTAGCGATGTGTCCGGCTCAGCCTGGACGGCCGGCTCCGGCCAGGGGTCCATGTCGAGCATCTTGCGCCCGGCGTAGCGAGTGGCCAGCCAGCCGGAGGCGAGGACTGGAGCGGCGAGCACCAGTCCTATAAGGCCCAGCACCTTGGTCGCGCCGATGGCGGCGACCATCACCGCCGCCGGATGGACGCCGAGCACGCTGCTCATGACGCGCGGCATGACGTACTGGTCCAGGACCAGGTCGACCACTATGAGCACCGCGAGGACCAGAGCAACGTGCGCCCACGGGTCGAGCCCGGCGTAGCTGCCTCCCTGCAGGAGGACCACCACCGTGGCCACGGACCAGGTGACTGCCGCGCCGACATACGGAACGAACCGAGCGAGCGCTGCCAGGACCGACAGGCCGAGGGCCTCCTGCACGCCGAGGATGCTCAAGAAGGCTAGGTACAGCACGAAGCTGAGGAGCGAAAGGGTCACCTGCCCGCCCAAGTAGGCGCGCCAGATGCGTGACAACTCGCGCCTCATACGGCGCAAGTCGGCGTTCTGCCGCTCGTCCGGCAGCCGGAAGTTGAGGATGGTGGCGCCGGCGTCCTCGCCCGCGCTCTGAAGGATGAAGTACGTGATGACGAGCACGAAGACCGCGGTCACCAGCAGCGTGATGACGCCAGTGACCAGGCCGGTGACGAGGTCCATGCTGGCGGCGGCGGCCTGCCCGAGGTTGCCCGACATGCTGCGCAGGCCCTCGTACAGCGGCAGCTGCGCGATGTCGACGTCGAACGACATGATCCGGACTTGGCGCGGCAGTGACTCGATGGCCGCCGGCAGCTCGTCCGCGAGATCGCTCATGACGTTGGCCAGTCGCAGGCCCTGGTCGGCCGCCGTAACGCCGACGAAGCTAAGGACGGTCAGCGCGAGCAGCAGCACGACGAGGAACACGACGTTGACCGCGCCGGTCCAGCCTAGCCGTGTGTTCTGAGCGAGAATCCGGGACGGCGCATGCAGGAGATAGACTAGGACGAATGACCCGAGGAGCGGGCCCAGAATGAAGTGGTACTGCCGCACCAGCGCGACGACGACCACCAAGAAGGTGATCCCGGCCAAAAGCTTGGTGGTCGGGCTCCAAGGAGGCGACGTCTGGGCCCCGCTGCCTGACTCAGGCACTGGTGCGTGACCTCCTGTCGGCTGTTGACGGCCGCGGCCGTCGGCGGTGGATGCAGGTCCTCGCGTCCAAGTATAATGGCTTCGAGGAGGGGTGAGCCATGCGATCGACCAACCTGCGGTTCCTGCTTGCGGCGGCGGTGCTGATGCTGAGCGCCATCGGTGCCGCGTCGTGTAACGACGACTCGTCCGGCGCGCGCCCTCGCGGAGGCGGGGTGCCCGACGTGCTGCGGGTGGGGACGGCCGGAGACTACCCGCCCTTCTCCTACTACGCGGAAAGCGACGCCCACGAGCTGTCGATGACCGGCTTCGACGTCGACCTGATCCGTGCCGTCGGGGACGAGCTCGGGTCGGAGATCGAGATCTCCGACTTCGCCTTCGATGGGCTGCTCGAGGCGCTGCGGATAGGGCAGGTCGATGCGGTGATCGCCGCCATGTCGGTCACACCGGACCGGCAGGCACTCGTTGCGTTCAGCGACGTGTACTACGTAGGCGAGGACGCGGTGCTCGCGCGGCGGGGCGAGCCGGCGCCCGGCGTCCAGTCGGTTGGCGACATGGCTGGGCACAGGGTCGGTGTCCAGTCGGGCTCGGTCTACGAGACGCGTCTCGTCGAGGATCTAGTCGAGCCGGGGCTGACCGGGCCCGATGACGTCGTGCCGTATGCCGACGCCGGGCAAGCGGCCAGTGCATTGGCCTCCGGAGCGGTCGACCTCGCGTGGGGCGATCGGCTTCCGGCGGAGGAGGCCTCGGCCGCGCTAGGTCTCGACATCGTGGCCCTCGGCCTCGAGCAGCAACGGTTCGCGATCGCGTTGCGTCATGACGACGACGAGCTGCGCACGGCGATCAACCAGGCCCTCGCGGCACTGAACTCGAGCGGCCGGCTGGCCGTCCTGTCCGTCGAGTTCCTGGGGCTCGAGAGCGCAGAGGTGCTGCCTTTGCCGACGGCGGCGCCCGCTCAGCCAGTGCCGACGGCCGTTCCGCCGGCATGCGAGGACGGCCTAGAGGTAGTGGCCCACGTAACCTACGACGATCACGACCTGACGCAGCCGCCGGAGGTGGCGCCGGGCCAGGAGTTCGTGAAGACCTGGCGGGTCCGCAACGTTGGCACGTGCCCGTGGCCCGCCGAGAACATCATTCGCTTCGTGCAGGGCAACACGGACGCGGCGCGCATGGGTGGCACTGACATCGAGCTGACGGAGCCGGTGCCCGCGGGTGACGCGATCGACGTCAGCCTCGACTTGGCGGCTCCGCTCATTCCGGGCCTCTACGTGGGCTTCTGGGAGATGGCCGGCACCGACGGCGCCGGCTTCGGCGAGCGGATGCGGGTGGCCGTCAGCGTGCCCGTGCCGCCGACGCCCACCCCGGTGCCGACCCTGCCGCCCGTGCGCGAGATGCAGTTCGACGCTGATCGCACGGTGATCACCGCCGGGGAGAGCGTCACGTTCTCGTGGAACGCCCCGGGCGCGACCATCGCGTACTTCTTCCGGCGCGGTCGCGACTACCGGGA
>JBJYWW010000169.1:0-4101 GCA_046259645.1 Anaerolineae bacterium | reverse complement strand
GCGAGGCCTTCTTGGCCGCCTTGGCCAGGCCGCGCTCGCGCAGCAGCTCGACGGCAGCGTCCACGTCGCCGTCGGTCTCCACCAGGGCGTTCTTCGTCTCCAGCACGCCAGCCCCAGTCCGCGCCCGGAGCTCCTTCACCTGCTCAGTCGTGATGCCCATTGTGCCTGTCGTCTCCAAATGTCACGTCCGCCGTGTGTGCGGGTCTCGGGTGTGCCTCTGGTTCACGCCGCGCGCTACTGATACGCGGCCGTCCCGGCTGCCGGCCCGTGGCGCTCACCCGCGGGCCATTTCGGTCCGACCACCAGCGCCTCGCGATCGGCGCTCCTACTCCGTGTCCGTGGCCTCGGCGACCGCCTCGGCTGGCGCGGACGCGTCCGGCGTCTCCGCCGCGGCGGCTGCCGCGGTCGCATCGTCGCCTTCCGACTCGTCGGCGCCGGCCGCGCCGCCGTTGCCCGCGGGCTCGTCCGCCGCCGACCGCTCAAGCATGTCGCGCTCGGCCTCGGCGATAGCCTTGGCGTCGACGATGGTCTTGGCGCGGTACTCGCCCTCGTCTTCGTCGTCCTTGTCGTCAGAGTCCTCCTCGAACGGATCGAAGACGCGCTGCGAAGTGTCGACCTCGACCTCCTCGACGCCCATGATCTGGTCCACAAGAGTGCGCTCCCGAAGGGCCATGCCCTCCTCGACCGCGTCGGCGACGCGGTCGGTGATCAGCTTGATGGCCCGGATGGCGTCATCGTTGGACGGGATCACGTAGTCGATCGGATCAGGATCGCAGTTTGTGTCCACGACGCCGACGATCGGGATGCCCAGCTTGTTGGCTTCCTTGACCGCGATGTCCTCGCGCCGTGTGTCGACGATGAACAAGAGGTCGGGCACGTCGGACATGGTCTTGATGCCGCCGAGGCGCTTGTTCAGCTTCTCGATCTCACGCTCGAGGAGCAGAGCTTCCTTCTTCGTGAGCATGGCGAACTCGCCACGGTCGCGACGGCCCTCGAGCTCCAGGAGATGGTTGACCCTCTGGCGCATCGTGTTCCAGTTGGTGAGCTGACCGCCGAGCCAGCGGTACGTGACGTACGGCATCCCGGCCCGCTCCGCGGCCTGGGTGACGCTCTCGACGGCCTGCTTCTTGGTGCCGACGAACATGATCGTCCCGCCGCGCGCGATCGTGTTCGCGATCGCCTCGCCGGCCCTGTCGAGCGCCTTGACCGTCTGGGCGAGGTCGATGATGTGGATCCCGTTGCGCTCCGTGAAGATGTACGGGCGCATCTTCGGGTTCCAGCGTCGAGTGTAGTGCCCGAAGTGGACTCCCGCTTCGAGCAGCTCCTTCATGGTCGCCAAGCTCATTTAGCTGTCCTTTCGTTTGCGACCTCCGCCCCCCGGGACCGCGCGGCGTGGCGCGGCACGAATGGTAGGGGAGCGTGCGTGTTGGGGTTGCAGGTCGGCGCCGACGGCGTCGGACGCCAACTAGCGAATTATAACGCCGGCCCTGGCGCTCGGCCAAGCATCCGCCGGACCGACCGGCTATTCGTTGCCGGCCTTCCGACGGTCTGGTATCGTCACCGATCACCGTGAACGCTGCCAGCTGGTCGGCCAATTATGAGGCCGGCGTCCCGCAGAGCCTCTCGGAGCCGTCGCCACACGCCTCGTTCCACTCGATCGTGGCGGCCGCGGCGGCCGACGCTCCCGGCTACCGTTTTCTCGAGTGCTACGGTCGCGGCACGCGGTTCGCCGAGCTGGATGCCCTCGCCGATCGCGTCGCGACGTCGCTCGCGCGCGACGGCTTCGTGCGGGGCGACGTCGCGCTTGTCGCGCTGCCCAACGGTTTGCACCTGGCGGCGACTGCTCTCGGGGTCCTCAAGGCGGGTGGGATCGTCGCGCCACTGGATCCCGGCGCCGGCGCCCAGGCGGCCGCCGCCGCGGTCCGCGACGTGGAGCCGGCCGTGGCGTTCACGACGCCATCGCTCTCGAGCGCCGTCGGCGAGGCCCTCGCCGGCTTCGGCGGACAGCTCGTGGTGGTCCGCCCCGAGAGCGCGCTGCCGCTGTCCGTGCGGCTCATGCACCGGGTCGGGTCGGTCGCGACGCACCGCGTGCGCGGCAACGGCTGCCGCGGCGCGCTCAGCTGGCGTTCGTGGCTGAGCCGCGACGCGGACGCGCCGGACGTGACCGTGGCGCCGCACGACCCGGCGTACATCGTTCTCGACGAGGCGGGCGGGACCTCCGTCTGCACCTTCAGGCATCAGCACCTGGTGAGCGGAGCGCGCCAGCTCAGCGTCTGGCTAACCGACGCCATCCCGGGCGACGACACGTGGCTGATGCTGGAGCCGCTGGCAACGCCGTTCGGGTTGGTCGCCGGTCTCGGCGCGGCGGCCCTGCTGCGGTCGCGCGTCGTCTTGCTTCCGCAGTGGCAGGCGCGCGACGTGCTGGACGCGCTGCGGTACCACCGGCCGGCGTACGTCGCGGCGGGGGGCGACTCGGTGGCCGTGCTGGCGGACGCCCCCGACCTCGCCCGGGCCTATACGAGCTCCGTGCGCGCGTGGCTCGTGTCCCGGCCGGCCGGCGGCGACGTGGTTCGGCGCTTCGAGGACGCGACAGGGCTCGGCGTGTGCCAGGGCTACGGCCCGCCGTGCACCGCGGGCCTGGTCACGTGCAACCCGGTGAACAGCAGGCGCGCGCGGGGCAGCATCGGGCTGCCGATGCCCGGGGTCGACGTGCGGCTGGTGGTGGGCGACGTCCTGGTGATCGAGCCCGGCGTGCCCGGGCGCCTCCAGCTCCGGGGACCCAACGTATCGGCGGACGGAGACTGGCTCGACACGGGGGTCGACGCGGCGTACGACCAATCCGGCTTCCTGTTCCTGGCCGGCTTCAGGAACAGGTTGGCGCGGGAGACCGTCGCGATCGCGAACTCGGCGTAACGCCGTGCGGCGCCGCGCGTTTTCACCAGCGCGATGGAGAGCTACGCCCCGCCCGATCGCACGACCTGTTCGTGCGCCGGTGGGGTGCCTGCTATGATATCGCCAGTCCCTGCCCACTCGCTTCGAGACGTGTTTCCTTGTGAAGGAGGGGACCAAATCATGACCCGGTATCAGCGACTGTCCTTCTTCCTCATTGTGGCCGTCGGGGTGTTCGGCCTGGGGCTCTTCGCGTCGACGGTGTCCGCCGACGACGCGGTGCCGCTGACCGCGGCCGAGTTCTCGGTCTACCAGCCGAGCCCGGGCCCTGACCTGTCGTCGTTCGACCCCGAGATGGTCTTGGACGAGACGGAGTTCCACGCGCTGTCCGAGACCGTTCAGCTGCTCACGCAGCACGTGGCGGTCGATGCCGACGGGATCCCGCAGCTCGACGACGTCACGGCTCAGGAGCTGGGCGTCGATCCCGAGTTCCTCGCCAACTTCAAGCTCGCCATGGAGTTCACCAACCAGGCGATCGCCAACGGCGAGTTCAAGGTGAACCCCGACCTGACCGTCGAGGCCCTCGGCGGCAGCGCTGCCGCGGGGCTCGTCCCGGCGCAGCCGTACGGCGAGCCGAGCGACACGATCCAGCTGACGGGCGACGCGACCGTCGACTGGGACACATGGCACTACCCCAACCGGGGCGCCATGTTCTACAACTCGTACTACGACTACTTCAACTACTACTACAACCGGTACTACGTGCTCTGTAACGGCATGGCCGCCGCGCTCGGCTACCCGTGGATGAGCACGAACCTGATGTACTTCTACGGCTACAACAACTGGTACTTCTCCAACCACTGCTACCAGAACTACGGCATGTACTACTACCTGCCATACAGCTCCGGGTGCTGCAGGCAGTACAACCCGTGCTACTGCGGCGGGATGAGCTACCGGCCGGTGTACATCTGGGTGCGGGTGATGGGCTACAACTACAACTGCCGCTGCTACCAGTACAACTGGAGCTGGCAGGGCTACTGGGGCCGCTACTAGCGGCCGACGACCGGTGGCCCGCCGCCCGGCGGTTTTCCGCCAGGCTGTAGGCTAGGCCGGCCGGCTCGATTTGACTCGACTCAACTTCGGCCGGGAGCGCTCGCGCGCGCTCCCGGTCGCTTGTTGTGAGGCCGCCGGCGGAGTCGCGTTGTGAGCCCG
>JBJYWW010000168.1:0-4748 GCA_046259645.1 Anaerolineae bacterium | reverse complement strand
AAGTCGCATCCCGAGGCCTCGACGCTGATGGGCTGCGCGGAGCAGGTCGTCGACGGGGTGGTCCCCAACCAGGGCGGCACGTGGATCTACGGCCGCGGCGGCTGGTGTCCCGGGCTCGACGTGAAGCCGTGGGTGATCGACATAACGGATGAGGTGCATACGGGCGAGCTCAACGTGCTCACTTACCGGGGCCTGTTCAACGGCGAGGACTACGTGCCGGAGAAGGGGCCCGACCAGGATCCCAACGAAGCGTACGACGCCCGAATCCGCTTGAAGACGTTCCTGGTGTACTCGGCGGGCGAGGACGTTGAGCCGGGCCCGGTCACGCCCCCGCGCCCGCGCGTTCCCGGCACCATCTACATGCCGACCACGCTCAACGCCTTCGCTCGATGATCGTCGCCACGTGGAACCTGAACTCGATTCGCGCCCGCAGCGAGCACCTGCTGTCGTGGCTAGAGCGCGCCGCGCCGGATGTCGCCTGCCTGCAGGAGCTCAAGGTCGAGGAGACGAACTTCCCGCTCGACGCGGTGCACGAGGCCGGGTACCACGCGGCGGTCTACGGCCAGCCGACGTACAACGGGGTGGCGATCCTGAGCCGGGAGGAGCCGCAAGGAGTGCTCCGTGGCTTCTCCGACGGCGACGATGAGGACGACCAGGCGCGGCTGATCGCGGCCACGGTCGACGGCGTGCGGGTCGTCAGCGCGTACTTCCCGAACGGCGGCGAGCCCGGCTCGGCCAAGCACGAGTACAAGCTGGCCTGGATGGCTCGCCTGAGGGCGTATCTCGAGCTGCATTGCGACCCGAGCCAACCGCTCGTGCTGTGCGGCGACTTCAACGTGGCGCCCCGCGACATCGACGTGGCCCATCCGGATGCCTGGGCCGACAGCGTGCTGTGCCGCCAGGACGTCAGGGACGCCCTCGAGACCATCCGCGAGTGGGGATTGGTGGATACTCTCCGCATCCACGAGCAGGGCCCCGGCCACTACTCGTGGTGGGACTACCGCAAGATGGCGTGGCAGCGCGACGACGGGCTGCGCATCGACCACGTGTTCGCGACGGAGCCGCTGGCGGGGCTGTGCACGGGCGTGCGGATCGATCGCGACGAGCGCGCGAAGGACAAGCCGTCGGATCACGTGCCGGTGGTGGCGACGTTCGGCGTCGACGGCGTGTCGGTGGCTGACGCCGCCGAGACGGGTGCCGCGGCTGGTGCGGCGTCCGATGCTGCGTCCGCTGGTGGGGGTAGTGCGCCCGCCGCATCGGCTGCGACGTCCGCCGCCGGGGCCGGTGTAGAGACCGACCGGCTGCGGCGCGATCGACCGAAGCTCGTTCTCATCGATGGGCACTCGGTGGCCTACCGAGCCTTCTTCGGGCTGCCGCTGTACGACCGGCACGGCAAGGTGACGTTCTCCAACAGCAAGGGCGAGTTCACCAACGCCGTGTATGGCTTCGCCAACACGCTGATCAAGACGTGGACCGAGCAGCGGCCCGACTACATGGTGGTCGCGTTCGACCTCGGCCGGACGTTCCGCGACGACATGTTCGAGGACTACAAGGGCACCCGCGAGAAGATGCCGGACGAGATGTCGTCGCAGATGGACCGGATCTTCCAGCTGGTGGAGGCATTCGACATCCCGGCGGTCACCGCCGAGGGCTTCGAGGCCGACGACATCCTCGGTACGCTAGCCAGGCGCGGCGACGCCGATGGGATGGACGTGCTGATCGTCACCGGCGACAGCGACGCGTTCCAGCTCATCGACGATCACGTCCGCGTGCAGGCGCCGGGCCGCCTCTGGAGCGACGTCAACGTCTACGACGCTGACGCCATCCGCGAGCGCTACGGACTCGCCCCGATGCAGCTCATCGACTACAAGGCGCTGGTCGGCGACTCTAGCGACAACATTCCCGGCGTCCGGGGCGTCGGCAAGAAGACCGCCGGTCCGCTCTTGCAGGAGTACGCGAGCGTCGAGGGCATCTATGACCACATCGACGACGTCGAGCCTGCGCGGGCGCGCAACGCGCTGGCCGCCGGCCACGAGATGGCCCTGCTGAGCAAGGACCTGATCACGATCCGGACCGACGTGCCGATCGAGCTCGAATGGGACGCGTGCGCGGCCTTCGAGTACGACCGCGACAAGATCGAGGCGCTCTTCGACGAGCTGGAGTTCCGCAGCATCCGCAATCGACTGCCGCCGGGCGGCCGGACGGCGCGGATCGAGGCTGATCAGGCCCCAGGTGCCGGAGGCTCCGGTGAGCCGACGGCCGCGGTGCCCGGGCCCGGGGAGCCCGCGGCGGCGACCGGCTCGGAACGCTCCGCCAGCTCCGACTCCGACTCCGGCTCCGGGCTGACCGCGCGAACGAGCGCCGGGAGAGCCTCCGCCACGACCGGCGCCGTCTCCGCCACGACCGGCGCCGTCTCCGCCACGACCGGTGCCGTCTCCGCCGCCGACCAGATGTCGATGTTCGGCGACGAAGTGTCGCCCGGCGCTGGTGCAGGAGCCGCCGACGCAGACGACCGGCCATCTGTAACCCAGACGACGATCGTCACCGACCGGAAGGCGCTCGAGGCGCTGGCCGACGAGCTGCGGGCGGCCGACATGGTGTCGTTCGACGTCGAGTCGACGTCGACGGACCAGATGCGGGCCGACCTAGTCGGCATCGCGCTGGCCACGCGAGAGGGTCACGGGTACTACGTGCCGGTAGGGCATGCCGCGGCACGGCATACCGGCGCCGCCGCGTCAGGTGACGCCGCCGACGGCGATGCCGACCAGCTGCCGCTGGCCGAGGTGATCGAGGTCCTCGGGCCGGTGCTGGCGGCCGACGACGTTCCGAAGGTGGCGCACAACGCCAAGTACGACATGGCCGTGCTGAGGCGCGCCGGCATGGAGGTCGGCGGGCTGGCCTATGACACGATGTTGGCCGAGTTCCTGATCGATCCCGGTGGGCGACTCGGGCTGAAACACCTGGCCCAGTCGCGGCTCGGCATCGAGATGACCGAGATCACCGACCTCATCGGCACGGGCAAGAAGCAGATCACGATGGCCCAGGTGCCGATCGCCAGGGCGGCGCCGTACGCGGCGGCCGACGTCGACATGACTCTCCGCCTGATGGGGCAGCAGGCGTCGGCGCTCGATCAGACCGGGCTTCGCCCGCTCCTCGACGACCTCGATCTGCCGCTGCTGCCGGTGCTCCTCGACATGGAGCAGGCCGGCGTGCTGGTCGACGCCGAGATGCTGGGCCAGATGTCGGAGGAGTTGGCCGCGCGACTGATCGCCATCGAGGACGAGGTCTACGGGCTCGTCGGGGCGCCCTTCAACATCAACTCGCCGCAGCAGCTCGGCGAGATCCTGTTCGAGGGGCTCAAGCTGGAGGCGCCACGAGCCCGCAAGACGAGGACGGGCCGGGTGTCGGTCGCGGCCGACGTGCTCGAGTCGATGCGTGGCATGCACCCGGTGATCGACCTGGTGCTGGAGCACCGCCAGATCTCGAAGCTGAAAGGGACCTACGTCGACGCGCTGCCGCGCCTCGTCAATCCGGAGACCGGACGCGTCCACACGTCGTTCAACCCCACCGGGGCCGTGAGCGGTCGCCTGGCGTCGCAGGACCCGAACCTCCAGAACATCCCGATTCGGACCGACCTCGGGCGGGAGGTGCGCCGCGCGTTCATCGTGCCGGACGGCTGGAAGATGATCGCCGCCGACTACTCGCAGGTCGAGCTGCGCGTGGTGGCACACCTCAGCAACGACCCGGGGCTGCGCGCGGCGTTCGCCGCCGGAGAGGACATCCACCGGGCCACGGCGGCGACCGTGCTCGGAGTGCGGCCGGAGGACGTGACGCCCGACCAGCGCTCGTTCGCCAAGCGGGTGAACTTCGGCCTGCTGTACGGGATGGGTGCGCGGTCGCTGGCGCGCCAGGCGGGCATCAGCCTCGGCGACGCCCAGGAGTTCATCGACGCCTACTTCGACGGCTTCCCGAACATCAAGTCGTACATCGAGGACACGAAGCGCAAGGCCCGCGAGGACCTGTATGTCGAGACGCTGCTGGGCCGGCGCCGGAACTTCCCGATCCTGGCGGCGTCCGCGACCGACAGCCGGACACGGATGATGCAGGCGGCGGCCGAGCGCGAGGCGGTCAACCACCCGATCCAGGGCACGGCGGCCGACATCATCAAGCAGGCGATGATCGACGTGCACCGGCGCCTGGCCGAGGGTGGCTACCAGGCACGGATGCTGCTGCAGGTGCACGACGAGCTGGTTCTGGAGGCGCCGGAGGACGAGGTCGAGGCGGTGTCGGCGCTCCTCAAGGAGACGATGGAGGGGGCGTACCCGCTCGACCCGGCGCTGAAGGTCGACCTGGGCACCGGCGACAACTGGCTCGAGGTGAAGTAGGCCGACGGTAGGAGGCGCCGAGAGGTGCTCGCCGCGCCATGGCACGCGTGATCCAGCGGCAGTGGCAGCGACGGCCACTGCAGCAGGCTGAGGCGGCAACGGCAAACGGCGCGGGCTGAGGTCGGGACGGCAAACGGCACAGGCTGATCGATCGCGGGATCCGCATTCTCCAATCGCGAGATCCGACTGCGCTGGGCTGAGCTGATGCGGCGCATCTACGAGATCGATCCGCTGGAATGCCCGGTGTGCGGCCAAGAGATGCGGACCATCTCGTTCATCACTCAGCCCGTAGTGATCGACCGCATCCTCAAGCACATCCGAGGGAATAGTCGCGATCCGCGGCCCAGGTCGAGCACGGTGCGG
>JBJYWW010000167.1:5310-10236 GCA_046259645.1 Anaerolineae bacterium | reverse complement strand
CTGGCAGCTGCCGGCGCAGCGCCTGCGGCGCACCGTCCGCAACCCCGTGCGCCTGCTGTCGGTGCTCGTCGAGAACCCGACCTTCGGCTACCTGAGCATCGTGTGGATGCTTCTGGGCTTCGGCAACTTGGCCAGCTGGCCGCTGCGCATGGAGTACGTGGCGTCGGGTGAGCACGGGTTCGCGTACGATCCCGACACCGTGCTGCTCCTCACGGTCGTCTTGCCGCAGGCGGTAACCCTCGTGGCTAGCCCGCTCTGGGGCCGCACGTTCGACCGCGCCAGCTTCATTTGGGTGCGCCTTGCCATCAACGCCGCGTTCATGTCCAGCATCGTGCTCTTCTTCAGGCCGTCACTCGCGAGCCAGGTGGCGGGCAGCGCCATGCTGGGCCTGGGCCGCGGCGGTGGATTGGTGGCCTGGAACCTGTGGGTCACCAAGTACGCGCCGGCCGAGCGGACCGCCGACTACATGTCCGTTCACACGTTCCTCACCGGCACGCGCGGGCTGGTAGCGCCGATCCTGGCCTACGCGCTGCTGGACGCGCTGTCGCTGCAGGCGGTGACGAGGGTGAGCCTGGCACTCATTCTGATCTCGTGCGTCATGCTCATACCGCTCGTGCCGCGCCGCGCGTCAGCGGCTGAGCCCAGCGCCTAGGCCCGGCGCCGATCGATGTCACCGATTCCCTGGACTCTCCATGCCCGGGGCACCGCGAATGGCGTGTCGCGTTGAGCGTTCGCAACCTGGCCGACCGCCTTCCGGAGCCGGGTACGGCCACCCCGGACGAGGTGCTGGACCTGTTCCTCGACTGGGTGATCGACCGCGGCCTGGAGCCGTACCCGGCCCAGGAAGAGGCGCTGCTCGAGCTCATGACCGAGCGGCACGTGGTTCTGAGCACTCCGACCGGCTCGGGCAAGTCGCTCGTCGCGCAGGGCCTGCACTTCAAGGCCATGAGCGAGGGCGAGCGCTCGTTCTACACCAGCCCGACCAAGGCGCTTGCCAGCGAGAAGTTCTTCGCCCTGTGCGACGAGTTCGGCGCCGACAACGTCGGCATGCTGACCGGCGATGCCGCCATCAACCGCGATGCGCCGATCATCTGCTGCACGGCCGAGATCCTGTCCAACATGGCGCTGCGCGGCAGCGTCGGCGAGCTGCCGGCGTACGTCGTCATGGACGAGTTCCACTTCTACGCCGACCCGGATCGCGGAGTCGCATGGCAGGTCCCCCTGCTCACGATGCCTGACTCGACCTTCCTGCTCATGTCCGCGACGCTCGGCGACATGGACGACATCGCGACCGATCTCGAGCTGCGCACCGGCCGCGCCGTGGCGCACGTGACGTCCGACCAGCGCCCGGTGCCGCTCGACTACGAGTACCGCGAGACGCCGCTGCACGAGACCGTCGAGCACATCGTCGGCGGGGGCCGCGCGCCCGTCTACATCGTCAGCTTCACGCAGCGCGAGTGCGGCGAGCTGGCGCAGGCCCTCACGAGCGTCAACGTATGCTCCAAGGACGAGAAGGCGCGGCTGGCAGATGCGCTGCGCAGGGCCGAGTTCGACACGCCGTACGGCAAGGAGATCAGTCGCTTCCTGCGCTCGGGCATCGCCGTGCACCACGGCGGGTTGCTGCCCAAGTACAGGCTGCTGGTCGAGCAGCTGGCCCAGCAGGGGCTGCTGAAGATCATCTGCGGCACCGACACGCTCGGCGTCGGCGTCAACATCCCGATCCGCACCGTGCTGTTCAACAAGCTATCCAAGTACGACGGGCGGAAGGTGGGGATCCTGAAGGCGCGCGACTTCCGCCAGATATCGGGTCGCGCCGGGCGCAAGGGCTTCGACGACCGCGGCAGCGTGGTCTGTCAGGCCCCGGAGCATATCATCGAGAAGCGGCGTCAGGAGATGCGCGCGGCCCTGCCGGGCTCCAAGAAGAAGGTCGCGCGCAAGAAGCCACCACCCGGCACCATCGTCTGGGACAACAAGACGTTCGACCAGCTGATCACGCGCCCGCCCGAGGCGCTGATGTCGCAGTTCTCCGTGAGCCACGGAATGATCCTCAACGTCCTTCAGCGAGCGGACAGCCAGGGGCAGATAGGGCTCCCTGCAGCTGACGCCGCTGACGGCGATGCGGTCACCGCTTGCGGTGGCCGAGGCGCGGGCGGCTACGGCTTCCTGGTCGATCTGGTGATGGAGTGCCACGAGCCGCCCGACACCAAGCTCAAGCTGCTGCGCGGCGCGGCGGAGCGGTTCCGCGCCCTGAGGCGTGCCGAGATCATCTCGCTCGAGCGAGACGAGACCGGCACCCGGGTGGTGGTCAGCGAGGATCTGCAGGAGGACTTCTCGCTCAACGAGACCCTGTCGCTCTACCTGGTCGACGCCGTGGCGGTGCTCGATCCGGGCTCCCCCGAGTACGCGCTCGACGTCTTGTCCTTCGTGGAGGCCATCCTCGAAGACCCGCGCGCGGTTCTCATCGCGCAAGAGCGCAAGGCCAAGGGCGAGCTGATCGCTCGGCTCAAGGCTGATGGGGTCCAGTACGAGGAGCGCATGGCGCACCTGGAGGACGTGACCTACCCGAAGCCAAACGAGGACTTCATCGAGGCCACCTTCAGCGCCTTCGCCGCCCGTCACCCGTGGGTCGCCCACGAGGACATCAAACCCAAGTCCATCGCCCGCGAGATGTACGAGGGTTATGTAGACTTCGCCGACTACGTGCGGCGGTACGGCCTGCAGCGCAGCGAGGGTCTGCTCCTGCGGCACCTCAGCCAGACGTACAAGACGCTGGCACAGAGCGTGCCCGAGCCTAACAAGAGCGACGAGGTCTACGACATCGAGGCCTACCTCCGCACCCTGCTCACCCGCATCGATTCGAGCTTGATCGAGGAGTGGGAGCGCATGCTCGGCTACGGCGAGCTGATGCCGGGCGACGAGACCGCGGCCGAGCCGGGCTACGACATCGTCCGCGACCGCAAGCTGCTCGAAGCACGGGCCCGGGCCGAGATGCATAGCCTGGTTCGGGCCCTTGCCGCGCGCGACTTCGAGGAGGCGGCGCGCTGGGTGCGTTACGACGAGGACGATCCTTGGGACGCAGCGCGACTCGAACGGGCGCTCGAGCCTTTCTTCGAGGAGCACGAGGAGGTCGTCTTCACGCCCAGCTCCCGGCGCGCGGAGCACACAATGATCAGCCAGACTGACGCGCGGAAGTGGACCGTGACGCAGATCCTCGTCGACCCCGCCGGCGACAACCTGTGGTACGTGGCCGGCGCCATCGACCTGTCAGGCGAGACCGACCCGAGCGGTCCGCTGGTCGCGGTGTACGACATCAGTCGGTGAGAGCGCTGGACCACGACGCAGTCCCGGTCGACCGATACCCGGGCCGCGGCGTGCCCGTCGGCGGCGGCTCGGGCGGCCAAGTCTCAGGCGCCGGGCGGTCAGGCGGGCGGCTGTCGCCACGCGGCCTCTTCGTCGGCGCCTCGACCCTCGACGTCATCCACTACGTAGAGCGCGTGCCCGGCGAGGACGAGAAGGTGTTCGCTTCTGATCGGCTGCTCGCCGCCGGTGGCCCGGCCACCACCGCCGCCATCGCGTTCGCCGACCTCGGCGGCTCCGCCACGTTGGTGTCGCCGCTCGGTAGCCATCCCCTGGCGGAAGTGGTTCGCGACGAGCTGCAGCTGCACGGAGTGCGACACGTCGATCTCGATCCGGCTGGCACGAGCCCACCGATAGTGTCAGCCGTCACCGTAACGCTGGGCACCGGCGCGCGATCGGTGGTCTCCATGCTCTCGGCGCATGGCGGCGACGCTCACGACAGTCCGCCGTCCCCTGCCCCACCATCGAGCGGTGACGATCTCGTGGCCGGCGCCGACGTCGTGCTCATCGACGGCCACCAGCCTGATCTTGCCTTGCACGTCGCGGCCCGCGCCCGCGAGTCTGAAGTGCCCGTCGTGCTCGACGGGGGCAGCTGCAAGCCCGGGACCGCCGAGCTGCTCGATTATGTCGACTACGCGATATGCTCGGCTGTCTTCCGCCCACCCGAATGCCCGGCTGCTGCTGACGTCTTGCGCTGTCTGGCAGACATTGGTGTTCCGCAGCGTGCGGTCACCAATGGTCCGCAGCCGATCCGCTGGAGCATGGATGCCGGCAGGTCGGCGCGTGAGCTGGCGCAAAGATCGATGGGCGAGGTGGCCGGCGGCGTGGCAGGCGAGGTCGCCGGCGGTGTTCATGGCGAGCTGGTTGGCGGCGCGGAGGTCGGGCGGGATGGCGAAATGGCCGGCGAGATTCCGGTTCCGGCCCCTGGTTGCGTCGTGGATACGCTCGGCGCAGGCGACGTTCTTCACGGCGCATTCTGCTTCCACCTGCTGACGATTCCTGCCGGTGAATTCGCTGCGTCTTCGCTGGCGGGACCCGCGCGTGTCCCGAACGTCTTTCCCAACGCGCTGGCCGCCGCCGCCGAGAACGCCGCGCTGTCGTGCACCGTTCGGGGCGCGCGACTGCCGCCACGGAGCAAGGACGCGCCGCGAACTGGACGCGCCCCTTAGCAGTGGCCGCTCCCCCCTTTCGTGAGCCCTGCCCGGAAGCTGTCGGCAGGGGCTCTCGGCGCTTTGGAGTATCGGTCCCGCACAACTAAACTCCCTGCAATATCTAGAAGCTACTCAGTGAACTGCCTCACGGCCGAAAGGACCGCAACCGATGCGAACCCGCCTACGAGCGCCGATACCGGCACCATCGTGGCTGAACATCGTTCGACTCGCGTCCGTCGTGCTATTGCTCGGGCTGGTGTCGGCGTGCCAGACATCCGACCAGGGCACCAGTGACGACGCCGCTGCGAACGCGAACCAGAGCGCCCAGGACTCCCAGGGCGGACAGAACTCAGACGGCGGGGAAAACGGCGAGGCGGACAGCAGCGACGACACCGCCCTCCCGGGCGGCCCGATCCAC
>JBJYWW010000167.1:0-5300 GCA_046259645.1 Anaerolineae bacterium | reverse complement strand
CGGGCTCGCCGGCGTGCCCGACTACATGGTGAAGGGCGAGCCCGACGCAGAGGTCACCATGTACGAGTGGTCGGACTACCAGTGACCATACTGCGCGCGGCACTCGTCGAGTGCCGGACAACAGATCGACGAGCAGTACATTGACACCGGCCTCGTGCGGGTCGCTTTCCGCGACCTGCCGCTGATCAGCATCCACCCCTACTCGATCATCTCCGCCCAGGCCGCGCGGTGCGCCGGCGAGGTGGGCGGCTCAGACGGCTACTGGGCCATGTACCACGCCCTGTTCGACGGCCAGGCCGAGTGGGCAGCTGCCGCCAACGAGGACGCGGCGATGGACTTCTTCAAGGGCTACGCGGCCGGCCTGGACCTCGACACCGACGCGTACGACATGTGCCTCGACGAGGGCGAGACGGCGGAAGCGGTGTCGGAGAGCGCGCAGGAGGGCGCTGCGCTTGGGCTGAACGGCACGCCGGCCTTCACGATCGGCGAGGGCCAGCTGTTCGGCGCCTTGCCGTTCGAGCAGTTCCAGGACGCGTTCGAGATCGTCCTGGCCGGCGGCTCCTTGCCCACCCCCACGCCTCAGCCGACACAGGACATCGTCGAGGTGGAGGCGCCGATGCTCGACGTCGAGGTCGGTGACGCGCCCGTCAACGGTGATCCGGACGCGCCGATAACGATCATCGAGTTCACGGACTACCAGTGCCCGTACTGCGGGGCCTATGCCAAGGAGACGTATCCGGTCGTCGTCGAGGACTACATCGACACGGGCCGGGTGCGGTACGTGTTCCTGGACTTCCCGCTCAAGAACATTCACCCGGACGCAGTGACAGCGGCCCAAGCGGCGCACTGCGCGCGCGATCAGGGCGGCGACGAAGCCTACTTCAAGATGCACGACATCATCTTCGCCGAGCAAGTGGAATGGGCGGTCGGCGTCGACAACGTGCCCGACCTGTTGAGCGGCTACGCCGACGAGATCGGCCTTGACGGGGACGCGCTCCTGGCGTGCCTGGAGGCCGACACGCACGGCCAGACCGTCGAGGACGGCTTCAACTTGGCCGTCTCGAGCGGCTTGGGCGGCACGCCGACGTTCATCATCAACGGCTACATGCTTGCCGGCGCCTACCCGCCGGACATGTTCAGCGAGATCCTCGACAAGGTCGAGGCCGGCGAGGCGCCGACGGTCCAGATGCCGCGAGAGATGGCCGACGAGATGGCGGCGGCCACCGAGCAGGCTGCCGGCGGCGACGGCGACGACCAGTCCACCGAGGACGGCGGGAGCTCGGACGTCGACGAGGCGGGTGACACGGCTGGAGATGACTCCGGCACCGCCGATGAGGACCAGTCCGGCGAGCAGACGCAGCCGGGGAGCCAGGAGCAGGGCGAGCCTTAAGGACCGTCCCAGCCAGACCAAACGTGTGCCCTAGAGGCGTTAGGCAAGGAGCGGCCGGTCGGCCGCTCCTTTCCGTTGCACGTCGAGAGCATCCGGGCCGAGCCGCCTGGGCCGGAGGTTCCGCGGTCCTGCATGCCGGCATCGCCTGCGAGCCAGCCGACTAGCCATTCGGCTGGCTCGTGAGCGGGCATGGGACCGCCACCCCACCCAACGGAAGTAGCCGCTAATGGCCGCTTCTGCCAAGCCTAGGGCTCGGCAGCCCACCGCTTCGCGCAACTCATGGGGTTCCGGTAGTCTCGGAACAGGAACATGGCATAAGCCGGGGCCCCAGTGTCCTGAAACGGGCGGTATACCGCGAGGTTACACGTCAATTGCACCCGCCGCCAGTCGTCCGACGACGTCACGGGCAGGCAGTCCGCGCCCGGAGGGACCGAGAACATCCCTCAGACCGCGCAACATGCCGTGGGAAGGCCGTCACACGACATAAGAGCGCCTTTCGGGGTTCCTTATCCAACTCATCGGTTCCAGAACTACCGGAACCCCTAGTCCACCGCTACTGGCTCCGGCTCGGTGCCCTTGACGTAGGCCAGGACCGCACGGTACTGGCTCTCGCCGTCCATGCGAGCCTGCGCCAGCACCTTGTCGGCCTGGCCGCTGCCGAGGTACCGCCCGCGCTGGAACGGGTACATGGTCGCCGCGCGCCCGGCCTCCGACTTGACCCACCGGTACATCGTCGGCTTCGTGAAGCCGGTGATCCCCATCGCCCGCTCGGCGGCCGCAGCCGGGAACCAGCGCTCGCGCTCATCCTCGGGCAGCAGGTCGAACAGCTCGGCGCTGGCCACGTAGTAAACGTCGAGGTCCACGCCGTCGCGCTCCAGGAGCGGCAGAGCCACCGCCACGAACTCGTAGGTGACGCCGCTGCCCTGAAGCACCACCACCCCGTCGGGATCGCCACTCGCGGCGCGGAGCTTGTAGACGCCGTTGACGGCGTCCGCCGCCGGCGCCATCCCCATCGCCGCCCGATCGGGCACGACCTCCGACGGCCTGGTGACGAACGGCGCGATGATGGCCGGCCGGCGCGCCAGGGCCGCCGACACCAGCGGCCACACCTCCTGCGGGTCCCATGGGGTGAGCGTGATCATGGTGCCGAGCGGGAAGTCGCCCTCCAGCAGCTGAAGCGGCTGCGGATCGGCGTGCGTCGGGCCGTCCTCACCCGTCTTGATGCCCGCGTGGGCGCACACGAGGAACATAGTGGGATACGGTGCTTCCGGCGCGATCTCCTGCCGCGCTTGGGCCCCGATCGCGTGCAGGCGTACCGGCACGTGGCCCAGGGCAGCAATGAATGCGCCGTACGACGAGCCAGCTCCGATGTGCTGCCCGTACGTGGACATGCCGCCCAGGATGCCGGCCATGGCGTCTTCGCAGATGCCGCCGATCGACAGCAGCCGTGCGTCAGGATTGGCACTTGCGTGATAGAAGCCCGGCGGGAAGTCGGCTGCGAGCGCGTTGATGCTGGTCGAGCCCAAGAGGTCGGCCGACGCCGCCATCATGGCGCCGCCGCTGGCGTCGTTCAGGTAGCGGAAGGCCTTGCCCAACTCGCCGCGCAGCGTCGTGGACGAGCCCGGCTGCAGGCGCAGCTCCTCCGGCACGTCTGTTGGATCGCCGCCCGTCAGATCGAAGACAGCGGCGACGTTGGCCGCCCCGCGTTGCTCGCGCCCGTGCTCACCAGTGCGCTTCTGCGAGAGCCTGAGCCTGTCAGCCAGCATCTCCGTTACCGCCGGCTGGGCCTCGAGCGAGCGGCGCACCATCTGCAGCGCGTCCCAGTAGCATTCCTCACGTACTGCCTCGCCGTTCGGCCCGTCGCAGCGGCACTCGCCGTTGCAGCACGACGGCAGGTCGGTGGCCATCTTGGCGGTCAGCGGCGCGACGGACTCGTAGAAGCCGTCCGAGCACAGCTTGTGCCCGCCGCCGTGCGACGCGCGGCCCTCGATGCCGTACTGCCAGCCCTTCGTCGTTCGGTACACGACGGCCGTCGGCTGGCCGTTGTCCATCTCGAGCGCTAGCTGCTGGGCCCGCGTCACTTGCTGGAAGTCGAAGCCGTCAGGGACGTCGATCACGTTCCAGTCGTGGAGATAGCACAGCTCGCGCGGATCCCACTGCACGTACTCGCCTGGCTCCTCCCCTTCGCGGCAAACACGGTTGGTGTCGATCGACGCCTGGTTCCAGTCGATGTGCAGGACCGCGTTGTCGATCCCGCCGGTGCCCGCCGCCGCAAGCGCCTCTGACACGCGCCCGGGCGTAAGGCCGCCCTCGCCCTCGATGATGTGCACTCGCGGCGCGTTGGCGCCGAAGTGATCACGGGCGGCGAACGCCAACCCTAGCGAGGACGATACTCCCACACCGGACGCGCCTGTCGCCAGGCGCACGAACGGCGTGGCCGGAGTCGGGTGCCCGTCGAGCGGCTTGGCCCGGAACAGCGTGAACAGCGGCGTCGACGTCACAGGGTTGCGGCGGAAGCCGAGCAGGTCCTCGAGGCGCAGCTGCAGCTTGATGTCCTCTGGCAGCAGCTCGGGCGCCGAGATGCGGGCCACCTCGTTGCGCAATGCCCACATGGCGTACAGCCCGAGAGCTTTGTGGCCCGCGGCATACGAGATCAGGTCGGCCTCGAGCCGGTCGGGGTCCGACATGTCGTAGTCCATCGTGCCAAACAGCAGCATTGCGACGATGTGCCCCGACGAGATCGAGCCGCCCGGATGTCCGGACGTCGGCACGTAGTTGAACATCAGCGCGCACAGCGACCTGTACACGAGGTCGAAGTCCTCCATGCGCGCCAGCTCGTCGGACGACAGCGGGGAGTCGCCGTCCTTCATCGCGTCCTGCACATCGAGGTAGACTGCTCTTCTGGGACCGAATGGGTTGGCCACTAGATGCTCCTTACGTGGCGTTTGGGGCCCGCGGGTCGGGCTGCGAATGCGACTTGTCCGGTGTTGCCGGCCTTGCGATAAGAGAGCCGCCGACAGCAGCGGGACACCGTCGGCGGCATGTGTCGTCCCCTAGGCGCTCGCCTCAGACAGGCGGCTGGAACGCGAGAATGGTCTTGGTGCCGTACACGAACGCGATGGCGCCGATGATCACGGCTATCCATATCATGGCGCGCCGCACACCGTACATGCTCTCGAAATCGGTAATGACCATGTAGGCCCCGGCCAGCGCGTGCGCCAGGACGAAGCCCAGGAAGAAGATGTCGATGGTCTTCCAGACCGGGCTCGCCATCCGCTCGAGGATGCGCGTGAAGTCGATGTGGAACGGCGGGTAGTGCACCACCGTCATGTGGATCGTCAGGAACACCAGCAGCGCGATGGCGCTGTACCGCTGGATCTGGAAGATGCGCATGCTAGCCTCCCATCTCCTCGAGCATGAAGGTGAGCATCGGGATCCCGCCGGCGATGACGAGTATCGCCGACACGACGATCGCCGCCCAGAACATGCTGCGCCGGTACTCGGTGACGTCGAAGTAGTGCACGATCAGCAGCCGTATGCCGTCGATCGCGTGCCACACCACGGCGGCCAGAAGGGCGATCTCGCCGAGCTTGAACAGCGGCCCCTGTACCAAGTTCAGCCGGGCATCGAAGACCTCGGGGCCGCCGTTGGCCGAGCCGATGACCCACATGTGCATGAACAGGTAGATCACCAGCGCCACGCCGGTCACGCGCCGCAGCAGGAAGCTGATGTACCCGGTGCTCGTGTACATGGTCGTCCCCTCTCTATCACTCGCTCGCGATCGGCTCGCTCAGCGACGCCTGCCTGACGCGCCTGTCGCGGTCGTACGCCTCGCGCTTGGCGGCCAGCTTGCGCAGCGTCTCGATCGCCTGCGTCGGGTTCAGGTTCTTCGGGCAGGCATCGATGCAGT
>JBJYWW010000166.1:0-9291 GCA_046259645.1 Anaerolineae bacterium | reverse complement strand
GCCGAGCGGGTTGAGGATGATCTCCACCGGCGTGCCGTCCTCCAGGTACGGCATGTCCTCCAGCGGCACCAGCTGGCTGATGACGCCCTTGTTGCCGTGGCGCCCAGCCATCTTGTCGCCTTCGGTGATCTTGCGCTGCTGCGCGACGCTCACGCGCACCATGCGGTCGACGCCGGCGGTGAGCTCGATGGCGTCGTCGCGGCTGAAGGCCCGGATGTCGACGATCTTGCCGCGCTCGCCGTGCGGCAGGCGCAGGCTGGAATCCTTGACCTCGCGCGCCTTCTCACCGAAGATCGCGCGCAGGAGCTTCTCCTCGGGGGTGAGATCGGTCTCGCCCTTCGGGGTGATCTTGCCGACCAGGATGTCGCCGGGTGTCACCTCCGCCCCGACGCGGATGATCCCGTCCTCGTCGAGGTCGCGCAGCGCTTCGTCACCGACGTTCGGGATGTCGCGGGTGATCTCCTCCGGCCCGAGCTTCGTGTCGCGCGCCTCTACCTCGTGCTTCTCGACGTGAATCGACGTGAACTTGTCGTCGCGCAGCACGCCCTGGCTGATGAGGATCGCGTCCTCGTAGTTGCCGCCCTCCCATGACAGGAAGGCCGTCAGCACGTTCTGCCCGAGCGCCAGCTCGCCGTCCTCAGTCGACGACGAGTCGGCGATGACGTCGCCGGCGAGCAGCCAGTCGCCCTTGCCGACGATGGGCCGCTGGTCGATGGACGTCGAGTTGTTCGATCGCATGTACTTGATCAGGTTGTAGACGCGGACACCGCCGTCGTCCTCACGCACCATCACCCGGTCGCCGGCTACGCTGATCACCTCGCCCGGCTTCTCCGCGATCACGACGTGGCCCGAGTTCATGGCGACGGGCCGCTCCATGCCGGTGCCGACGATCGGCGACTCCGGCTTGAGGAGCGGGACACCCTGGCGGAGCATGTTGGAGCCCATCAGGGCGCGGTTGGCGTCGTCATGCTCGAGGAACGGGATGAGCGCTGCGCTGACGCTGACGATCTGCTTGGGGTCGACGTCCACGTAGTCGACGTTGGTCGGGCGCGCCATCAGGAAGCGGTCCTCGCGCCGCACGGGCACCTGGTCCTCCACGAACTCCTTGTGCCGGTTGAGCTTGGAGTTGGCCTGCGCCACGTTGTAGTGGTCCTCGAGATCAGCGGTCAGGTACTCGACGCCTACGTCGACGTAGGGCACCACCGGCACCGTCTCGAGCCCGAGCTTGGCCACCGCCTCGGCGGTGCCGCGGTCCATCCGCTGCCCGGCCTCGGCGACCACACGGCCCTTGTAGCGACCCGAGTCGCGGACGATGTCCTCCCGCGGCACGCGACCCTCCAGCGCGTCGACCTCGGCCGGGACCTCGGAGATCACCCTGTGATAGGGCGTCTCGATGAAGCCGTACTCGTTGATCCTGGCATAGGTCGCGAGGCTACCGATCAGGCCGATGTTGGGGCCCTCGGGAGTCTCGATCGGGCAGATTCGGCCGTAGTGCGAGTGGTGAACGTCGCGCACGTCGAAGCCGGCCCGCTCGCGCCGCAGTCCGCCCGGTCCCAGCGCCGACAAGCGGCGCTTGTGCGTGAGCTCGGCCAGCGGGTTGGTCTGGTCCATGAATTGGGACAGCTGCGACCCGCCGAAGAACTCGCGCGTCGCCGCCACGACCGGTCGGATGTTGACCAGCCCGAGCGGCGTGATCTGGTCGGGGTCGCGCGTGCTCATGCGCTCGCGCACGACACGCTCCATCCGCAGGAGACCGACGCGCAGCTGGTTCTGGATGAGCTCGCCCACGGTCTTCACGCGGCGGTTGCCGAGGTGGTCGATGTCGTCCTCGTGGGCGACGTTGTTGTTGATCATCAGCATGTGCGCGACGACCGCGCGCAGGTCCTCGCGGGTCAGCGTGAGCGGTCGCGGGTCCTCCAGCGTCCGCTTGGATCCGCCGCCCTGCGGCTGGTCGAGGTGCAGCTTGCGGTCCAGCTTGTAGCGGCCCACGCGCCCCAGGTCGTATCGCCGCTCGTTGAACAAGAGCCCGGTCAGGAACGTGCGCGCGTTCTCCACGGTCGGCGGGTCGCCGGGGCGCAGCTTCTTGTATATGTCGAGGAGAGCTTCCTCCTCGTCGTGGGTGGGGTCCTTCTCGAGCGTGCTGGAGATGAACGGGTGGTCGGGATCGATGTCGACGTCGGCGAACTGCTCGAGCAGCTCCTCGTCGGACGAGTAGCCGACCGCGCGCAGCAGCGTGGTCACCGGGAACTTGCGCTTCCGATCGACCTTGACGCTGACGATGTCCCGCTTGGAAGTCTCGAACTCGAGCCATGCGCCCCGGTTGGGGATCAGCTTGGCGAACGCCAGGGTGCGCCCGGTTGTGCGGTCCTCGTCGGCGCTGAAGTAGACGCCAGGCGACCGGATCAGCTGGCTCACGACCACCCGCTCGGCGCCGTTGATGACGAAGGTGCCCTCCTCGGTCATCAGCGGGAAATCGCCCATGAAGATCTCCTGCTCCTGGATCTCACCGGTGGCTCGATTGACGAGCCGCACGGTGACCCAGAGCGGAGCGCTGTACGTCATGTCCATCTCACGGCAGTCGACAACTGAGAACTTCGGCTCCTCGAACCGGTGGTCGAGGAAGTGCAGCTCCAGGTTCTTGTTGAAGCTGACGATCGGCGAGATCTCGCGGAGGAGCTCGGCGATGCCGTCCTCGCGGAACCACCTGAACGAATCGAGCTGCATCGTTATGAGGGGCGGTGCCGGGTAGTGGGTTCGAATGCGGCTGTAGCTGCGCCGGTCGGGCACGATCGGTATCGCGTCCTGGTCGTGCTCCGGCGCTAGGTGCTGGAGGGTGATAGCGGGCTCGGGGACAGTGGAAGGCTTCGCCATCGTGTGCGCACTCCCTAGAAGATGCTCGCCTTGCAACATCGCTGGGCGCGGGGTGTGGCGACCCGGCGCCTCGACACCAGCGTCAACTCGTGGACTAGCACATCAAGCAACCGCCCGCGCGCAACCGTCATGCGCGCCGGCGGGTCGTTAGAGGATCGTGACCGGTCCGGCTCTGGACACTAAACGCAGAGTATACCACCCGCAGGGGGGCCATGTCAACCGGTCGGCGACATGGCCGGCAGGGGACGCGCGCGCCGTGACGGTTGTGCTATACTGCCACGCTGGCGGCTCATCGCACGCCTCCTGTGCCGCGGTTCCCGAGCCGGCCGCACAATGCCGTGGAGGCGCTATCCCCTTGGATGCCCAACGTGACTGAAGCTCAACAAAGCAGCGGAGACGTCGCGGTCTTCATAGACTTCGAGAACATCTACATCTCCGTTCGCAACCGCTATGACGCGAACCCCAACTTCGAGTCGATCATGGACCTGTGCCAGAACTACGGCCGCGTCACCATCGCGCGGGCGTACGCGGACTGGTACCGCTACCCCCGCGTGACGAACGCGCTCTACGCCAACGCCATCGAGCCAATGTACGTCCCGACCTACCACTACGACCGCGAGGAGGGCCGCACCGGCAGGGCGATCAAGAACGCCGTCGACATGCACCTGTGCATCGACTGCATGAAGACGCTCTACGCGTACCCGACGATCGACACGTACGTGCTGATCACGGGCGACCGCGACTTCATACCGCTCATCAACGCCGTCCGCCAGCAAGGCAAGCGAACAGTGGTCATCGGCGTGGCACAGGCTACGGCGAGCCACCTGGCGCAAGCCGCCGACGAGTTCATCTACTACAGCCAGGTCGTGGAGGACGTCGCAGAGACCGGCGAGCAGAAGGACCCGTACGAGGTGCTGGTCGAGGCCATCCGCGTCGCGCGTCAGCGCGGCCACGTCTCCACGCTGGCGACGCTGAAGCTGCTGATGTTGGAGCTCATGCCCAAGTTCGACGAGCGCCGCTTCAAGGACGGGCAGGGCCGCGCGTTCAGCAAGTTCAAGGACTTCGTCAACGACGCGCAGCGGCGGGGCGTGGTGCAGATCTTCACGAGCGGCTCCGTCAACGAGATCTTCCTACCGGACGAGGACCCGTACGAGGTCAGCCGCTTCGCCCCGGAGCGCCCGCAGGCGGCGGTCGCGATGGAGGCGGAGATCGCCGACGACACCCCGCCGCGCGAGGGCTTCTCCCTGTCCAGCAAGGACTGGGCGGTGTTCGAGGAGGCGATGCGCCAGTTCGACGAGCCGGTGCTGTTCATCCAGATTTACGACGCGCTCCGGGGCCTGCGCAACAAGGAGATCATCGACCTCTCGAACAGCGACATCAAGCAGATGGTGAAGCTGGCCATTAACGAGGGGCTTCTGCTTAGGTCGACGCGCGGCTCCCACGCGTACTACCAGATAGATCCGGACCGCCCGTTCTCGATCGCCGCGGAGCGCGCCACGGATGGCGCGGGACCGACCGAATAGGCGCTAGATCGGCTCCCGAGGGGCAGCGGGACCGGGAGGAACAGCGGCCGCGGCTGGACGCGCGTCAGCCGCGGTGACAGGAGGGTCGGCCATGGGCAACTCGCGCAGTCGCCGTGCCAAGGTAGCTTCGTCAGTCTGGCTTGTGGCAGTCCTCTGCGGGGCGATCGTCGTGGCGCTGCAGTCCGCGCGACCGCTGTCCGCGAGGCTCAGCAAGCCGATCCCGTACTCCTGCGACCCGGTGGCGGCGCCGTGCCTTGCGGTGCGCAACGCGCACGTTCGGGCCGACGTCAGCCCGGCCGGCGGATGGGCCATGGGCACGACGGGTGGCGACCCGGATACGCCGCTGGACGACGACAAGACGATGATCTACGGCTTCAAGCCCGGCGGCGCCAGCGACATCGGCTCGAGCTACACCACCATCCGCGTCTCCGGACCGGATGGCGCTCTCGACATCCTGCCCGGCGCCGGCGACACGTCCGACCAGATCGACGGTGGCGACAGCGTCAGCACGGTCTGGTCTCTCAACGAGCCGCACGCCGTGGTGGTTACCGAGACACTTCGCCTGGCTGACAATATGTTCAGCGGGCGGCAGGACGCGGTGGCCGTCGACTACCGTGTGTCGAACGCCGACGAGGTGCCGGTGGCGGTGGGCGTGCGCGCTCTGCTCGACGTGAAGCTCCACCGCAACGACGGAGCGCCGTACATCGTGCCGGGCGTCGGAGCCATCGTGACCGAGCGTGAGTTCGATGGGGACGGAGTGCCGCCCTTCTGGCAGGCGTTCGAGTCGCCGCAGTACGATCCCCGCGAGCTCCGCAGCGTCGGCATCCTGGACGGACAGGACGTGACCAGGCCCGACACGTTCATGATCGTGCACTGGCTGGACATCCTCGACCAGCTGTGGGAGTACCCGATCGACGACACCAAGGCGATCACGCTCGACAGCGCGGTCGCGCTCTTCTGGGAACCGCGGAGCTTGGAACCCGGCGAGGGCTACACGGTCACCACGGCCTACGGGCTGGCAGGCGACCGGGGGGGCGCGGCCTTCCTGTCCGGACCCGTTGACGCCGAGTGTGGCGCCGAGGTGCCCGTGGCGGTGTTCGTCACGAACTTCGACACCACCCCGCTGACCGGTGGATCGGCGACGCTCACCCTGCCGCCCGGTCTGGCGCTCGCGCCGGCCGAGTCCGCGACGAAGCCTATCGGCGACATCGCGCCCGGCGCGACCGGAAGTGTCGCATGGCAGGTCACCGTGGGGTCGGCAACGAGCGGCGACTTCCTGCTCAGCGCTGCGGCGTCGTTCGACGCCGGGCGCAGCTTCGACGCCGAGTTCACGATGCACGTGACTTGCCCCGACGCAACGCCCACCCCGACCGCCACCGACGTCCCGCCGACGCGAACGCCCACGGCGGTCGTCCCGACTGCGACAACCGGGCCGGGCGAGCCGCAGGTCTGCGACTTCATCCTCAGCCGGGTGCCGGCCGCGGTTATCGACGCTGCGATCGCCAACCCGACCTCCGTGGCCGGCTGGAACCAGCTCGCTAACCCCAGTGCGCCCCCGTCGCCCTTCAACCAGCCTCGGCGCATGCTGTCGCTGTCGAACGTGGGCGTGCCGTACCATCCGATCTTCAATCCCGTGATCTACAAGGCCGGATGCCCATAGCCCTCCGGTCCATCGACGTTGCGCTCGGCCTCACGGGCGGGCATCGCGGCACACGGGCGGAGGCGGCTGGACGCGCATGACCAAGATCAAGATCACCGGAGTAACCACGATTGAGGACGCCGAGCTCGTGGCCGCGGCGGGAGTCGACCTGGTCGGCATCGTCTTCTTCGCGGAGAGCGCGCGTTACGTCAACGCGGAAACGGCCTGGGCCATTCGCGACGCCTTGCCGTCGACCATCCAGCTGGTCGGCGTGTTCGTCGACACTCCGACGCCGCTCGTGCAGCGCGTCATCGACCAGTGCCGGCTCGATTCGGCCATGCTCTTCGGCTCGGAGCCGCGGGCAGCCGTCGAGTCGATCAGGCCGCACGCCTTCAAGGCAATGACCGTCGAGTCCTCGGTAGAGGTGTCCGCAGCGACCCGCGCCTACCTCGGCCGGCGCCACGGATCGGGGGCGCCGGCCCTGATGCTGCACCTCGCGGGCGAGATCAGCACCGACTGGGGCGTGATAGCACGAACGACCGATCGGGCGCGCGTCCTGCTCGCCGGCGATGAGCTCGACGCTGACGCGGTGAGCGAGGCGCTGCGCGTTGCGCACCCGTGGGGTGTCGACGCGTGGGAGACGGTGGAGCGAGAGCCGGGCGTGCTGGAGCCAGGGCGCCTCGCCGACTTCGTGGCGGCCGTGCGGGAGGCCGACGAGCGAGGTGGGACCAGCGGGAGGTAGCGCTCGATGCCCGAAACCGCTCATCTGATCCTCCACTCGTCCGGCGCCGGAGCCGCAGGGCGATGGGAGCTGCGGACGGGCACCACGACGATCGGCCGCGACCCCGAATGCGATATCGTCCTCAGTGACAGGGAGGTGTCGCGGCACCACGCCGAGATCCGCAACGAGACGGGCTCGTACATCCTCGTCGACCTGGGCAGCACGAACGGGACGCTGGTCAACGACATGCGCGTCGAGCGGTCCATCCCATTGCGAAGCGGTGACTCGATCACGATCGCGACGGGGCACCGGTTCCAGTTCCTCGACAGCGACGCCACGCTGCCGGTCTCGTCCGGGCCGCACTCGGTGACGATCGACCCGACGTCGAGGTCGGTGTCGATCGGAGGTCAGATCGTCGACCCTCCGCTCGCGCCCATCCAGTTCGCGCTGCTGTCGCTGCTGGCCGAGCAGCCGATCCGCGTGTTCACGAGGGACGAGATCGCCGACGCGTGCTACCCGGACGCCCTCGGCGGCGTCTCGGACCAGGCGATCGACGGGGTGGTTCGCCGCCTTCGCTCCCGGCTGGCCGAGCTGGACCCCGACACCGACTACATCGCGGCCGTCCGCGGCCATGGCTACCGTCTCCGGGGCTGAGGCAGCGCCGCGGCGCGCGGCCGCCGGGGCGTTTCGTGCTGCCAGGGCCCGCTAGAAGATGGCTCTATCGACGGCCAGCAACCCGAGCAGCAGCGGCAGGTAGAGGACGGACATTCGCAGCAGGCGTCGCGCGGCGGCGCCCGTGCGCGCCACGCCCATGCGCCAGCCGACGGCGAGGTAGGCCAGCCCCAGCACGAGCGCACCGAAGAAGTACAGTGGGCCGGCCAGGCCCAGTATCGGCGGGAGCAGGCTGACCGGCAGCAGCGCCGCGGCGTAGAGCACGACCTGCCTGGCGGTCGACCCACCGCCCGGATCCTCGGCCGGCAACATGCGGAAGCCGGCCCTGTCGTAGTCGCCGCGGTACATCCAGGCGATAGCGAGGAAGTGCGGCAGCTGCCAGAGGAACAAGATGCCGAACAGCGTCCACGCCTCGCGGTCGAGAGAGCCGCGGGCCGCCGCCCATCCCATCAGCACCGGCACCGCTCCCGGCAGCGCGCCGACGACCGTCGATAGCGAGGTCACCGGCTTCATGGGCGTGTAGGCGACGACGTAGACGGCCAGCCCGATCGCGGCGCACACGGCCGTCAGGGAGTTCACCCCGATCCATAGTGCGATCAGCCCCGCAACCGTGAGGGCCGTGCCGTACACGGCCGCCGACGGCGGCCGCATGCGCCCAGCTGGGATCGGCCTGTCCTGCGTGCGGCGCATGCGGCTGTCGGCCTCGTGCTCGAGCACCTGGTTCAGCACGCTCGCTCCGCCCAGCACCATGAGGCTGCCGACCACGAGCCAGACGAACCTGCGCAAGTCGGACTCCGGCGACTGCGCGACCACGTACGACAGGATCACCGTGAGCAGGCCGAGGAACGCCAGGCGCGGCCGCGCCAGAGCCACGAGGTCTCGCCGGAGCGACTCGTTCCCAAGTGCCGCCTCAGTTGCCGCGTCAGTGGTCGTAGTGGCGGTCTCCACCGGTGGCACCCCTCGCTACGTCGGCCTGCTGAGCCGTCCATTCTAACGTACTGGCACGGCCAATGCACCATCACGGTCGGCCGGGGCAGGCGGCCGTCCGTCAGCCCATCGTCTGCGCCCGGTCATGGAATTGTCACATGTGTGGTGGTACACTAGCGCGTGGTTGTTACAGCATGCCTCGCTCCCGCGTCCTGCGCGCGGCTCTCGAGCGGAGCCGCTTGCGCATGGCGCCGTTCTTGGACGAGGCTAGCAGGGAGAAATACAATACCGCCCAGCTGCGCCGCCGCGCTGCGGCGCATCGGCATCCTTCCGGAGGAGGAAACCCGATGCCAGCTGACTCAGCTACACGGGTCGCGCGCCTGATTGCTCTCGTCACGGGAATGGCGTTCGTCGCAACGACGACCGCGGGCTGCGACACCATCAACGACTTGCTCCCCGGTGGCGGGGAGCCCGAGGTCGAGGTCGTCGTGGCCGAGACCGACCTGGGCCCGTGCCTGCCGACCTACGGCAACGAGGTGCTGTCGGCGTCGATGAGCGGCGATGGCTCGCGCATCGTGTTCGTCTCGGCGAAGCGACCGCAGACGCTACCCGACGAGGCGGCGTGGAGAAGCTCCGATCGCGCGCTTTACGTGCTCAACATCTCGCCGGAGGGCACGACGGAGACCAACCTGATCGCCACGTCGTGGCAGCGGGTGATGATGAATCTCCCGTTCATCGGCGCGACGACCTTCCATCTGTTCACGACCTACCCGATCGAACCCGGCTGGATCGTCCGGCACCGGCGCATTCAGCTGCTGCCCTACGCGGCGGCCTTCGGCCTGTGCGCCCTGATGGCCCTGGAGGAACCGCTGGGGTTGCCCGCCGGATCGATGATGACCCTGGGCTTCGTCTTCACCATGACGCTGTTCGCGGCTTCG
>JBJYWW010000165.1:0-6989 GCA_046259645.1 Anaerolineae bacterium | reverse complement strand
CTCGGTCGGCGGGCCGGGGACCTCGGGCAGCTGGTCCGCGCCTTCCAGCGCCTGGGTTGCGGCGGCGCCAGTCGGCTGCTCGTCCACCATCGGCTGCGCGCAGCCTTCGACCCCGAGCGCGGCGATCGAGAGCGCCATGGCTGCGAGCGCGGCCGCCGTGAGCGCCGGCGCGCATCGCCGTGCATTGGGCGCGGCAGGGCCAACGTGCATCACTGCTCGTCTCCTCGCTGGGGCGTCACTTGTAGAGGCCGTGGTCGATGATGTACTCGCGCACCGGCTCGGGCACCTGGTAGCGTATCGGCTCGCCTGCCCGCACTCGGCGCCTGAGATCGGTACCGCTGACGCCGATCAGCGGCACGGGCAGCAGGTCGACGTGCGCGGCGACCCCAGGCAGCGCCGCTTCGAGCGCTCCCCAGTCCGGCTCGTATCCCGGGCGCGCGACCACCGCGAAGCGCGCCTTGCGCGCGATGCCTAGCGGATCGCGCCACGTCGGCAGATCGACCAGCGAGTCGGCGCCCATGATGAACACCAGCTCGTCCGCCGCGCTCAAGCCCAGCTCGACGCGTAGAAGATCGAGCATGTCGAGAGTGTAGTGCGGGCCCTCGCGGTCGAGGTCGACGCGGCTGATCGCGAAGCGGTCGTTGCCCGCGATGGCCAGCTCCAGCATCGCCAGCCGGTCGGCGGCGTCGGACATCGCGGCGTCGAGCTTGTGCGGCGGCACCCGTGCGGGCGCGAAGAGCACTACGTCGAGCTCGAACACCGCCGCGGCCTCCTCGGCCGCCACGAGGTGCCCGATGTGGACCGGGTCGAACGTGCCCCCGAGGACGCCCACTCTCTTCTTCATCCTCGACCCCATGCCCCTACCGGCCCAGGCCCGCCTTGGCCGTCGCAGCGCTGCCCACGCCGGCGCGGACGCGGCCCAGGGCGGACCCAATCGCTAGTCATACCACTCGAGCTGGTAGTCGCCGATCGCCACGGCGTCGCCCTCGCCCACCCCCGCCTCGCGAAGTGCCTCCGTCACGCCGATCGCCTCGAGAATGCGTTGGAACCGCGCGATGGCGGCGTCGTTGCCCCAGTCGGTCATGGCCGCGGCCCGCTCGACCCGCACTCCGGTCACCCTGTACTCGCCGTCGTCGATCCGGCTCACGTCGAACGCGTCCTCGTCCGCCTCCAGCGGCCGCAGGACGGGCAGTTCCTCCTCGGGCGCCTCGACCGGAGGCAGGCGTTCATACAGGTCGAGCACTGCGTACAGCAGGTCGCCCACGCCCTCGCCGGTCAGTCCGCTGATGGACCGCACGGCCGCTCCGCCGGACGCCGCTCTCAAAGCAGTCTTGAGACCAGCCAGGCGCTCCTGCGTCGCCGGCAAGTCGGTCTTGGTCACCACCACGATCTGCGGCCTGTCCGCCAGCGACGCGCTGAACGCCGCCAGCTCGCCGTTGATGATCGCGAAGTCGCCTTTCGGATCAGCCGCCGAGCCGTCTACTAGGTGCACGAGCAGCCGCGTGCGCTCGACGTGTCGCAGGAACTGGTCGCCGAGCCCGGCGCCCTCGCTCGCTCCCTCGATCAGCCCCGGGATGTCGGCGAACACCAGCGCGTCGTCCCCAATCTCGGCTACGCCGAGGTTAGGCACTAGCGTCGTGAACGGGTAGTCGGCGATCCGCGGCCGCGCGGCGCTGATGCGCGACAGCAGAGTGCTCTTGCCCGCGTTGGGCAGACCGATGATGCCTACGTCGGCGAGGAGCCGGAGCTCGAGCGCCAGTCGCCGCTCCTCGCCGGGCTCGCCCTTCTCGGCATAGCGTGGCGCCTGCTGGGTAGGGCTCTTGAACGCAGCGTTGCCGCGACCGCCACGCCCGCCCTTGGCGACCACGAGCTCCTGCCCGTGCGCCACCAGGTCGCCTAGCACAGCCCCGCCGGCTGCCTCGCGGACGATGGTGCCGGCCGGGACTACGACGCGGAGGTCGGCGCCGTCCTTGCCGCGCTTGTTGCTGCCACCACCGTGGCCGCCGCGCGCCGCTTCGTAGCGCTTCGTGAAGCGGAACGCGTGCAGCGTGTTCACGCCTTCGTCGGCGACGAAGATCACATCGCCGCCCTTACCGCCGTTGCCGCCGGCGGGCCCGCCACGCGGCACGAACTTCTCGCGCCTGAACGCGACGATGCCGTTCCCGCCGTTCCCGGCTTTGACGTCAACCTCGGCTTCGTCCAGGAACATCGCTAGGCGGGGCCGGCCCCGCTGACCTCCGCCTGCGCGCTGTCGCGCTCGGCCATGCGGACCTCGAAGCGGTCCAGCGCGGCCTTGAGCTCCTCTTGGCGTGCGGCCACCGTGAGGTCGCCGCGAGTCCGCTCGGTCACGCCCCGCACCATGTCGTTGGTGCGCTTGATGCCGCGTGTGATCGCGTCGGGGAAGTCCACTGTCGAGAGGAAGACGTAGATTTCCTGCATCTGGTCGAGAACCGTCTCGGCATCCGCGATCTCGCCGCGCCGGATCATGTCGAGCGCCACCCGGCGCAGCTCGCCACCGGCCTCGCCGAGCCCATTGAGCCACGCCGCGTCCCCGACGCCCAGCTCCTCCGGCGACGGCAGCTCCTCGCCTCGCACTAGGGCGCGGGTCAGGTGGGCCTCGGCGAACTCCTTCTGCGCATCGAGCGTGTAGCCCGCCGACATCAGATCGCTGTGCCCGTCAGCGGCCGAGCTCATCTCTTCGAGCAGCACCGCCGCGTCGGCGAGGATGGCATCCGCGACCTCCCATTCACGGCGGTGCACGGCGCGAATCGCCTTCGCTGCGTGTTGCACCAGATGCCGGCTCCTGCCGAGGACCTGCTCGCGCTGTGCGTTCTTGCTTTCGAGCCGAGAGAGGATCTGCTCCCCAACCGAGTAGAGGTTGCTGTTCGCCATTTGCTGCGCCTCGGGTCGCTGGCCGTCGGCGACGGCCGGAGCCCTAAGGATAACACCTTCGCCTGACCGCCGCCGGTATCGCCTTCGGGGCACACCGCTTGGCGCTTCCGGCGGGTCGATCGGTCGACCCGGCCGAGCCAACGTTGCGCGCCCGCGAATCGCCGGGCAATATACGCGCACCGAACTGCGGCGCTCGCGGACGTGCCGCGCCAGCCATGTCATGCGCGAGGAGGACCCGATGTCAGCTGATACCAACCAAAGCAACCGCAATTGGATCATCGTCCTCATCATCCTGTTGCTCGTGCTGCCGCTGTGCTGCCTGGGCACGCTGTGTGCGTCGTTCACCCTTGGCATCGGCGCCATGGACTCCTCCGGCGACCTAGGGAACTTGAACATCATCGACGACCTGTCTTCGCTGGCGGACTTCAACCGGGCATCCGTCACGAAGACAGTCGAGCGAGAGTTCGACGTCCACACTGGCCACGTCACCTTGACGGTCGACATCGAGGTCGGCTCCGTGAGCATCGAGACAGGCGGCGATCGCGAGGTTATCGTCGAGGCGGACCTCACCGCGTACGGCGAAGACGAGGACGCCGCCAACGAGGCGATGGATAATCTGGACTTGCGGTTCACGCCGACGGACAACGAGATCGCCATCTCCTCTCACTGGCCCAAACCCGATAACTGGTCCCACTCGACGCCGAAGGTCGAGCTGAGACTGACCGTGCCCGATGACACGGCGGTCGACATCAAGCTCGATGTGGGCGACGTGGACGTGAAGGACACTGAAAGCGACCTGGACATCCAGGTCTCGGTGGGGGACGTCGACGTCCGCGACGTGAAGCTCGAGGACGCGATGGTGATCGACGTATCGACCGGCTCGATCAAGTACCGTGGAGACCTGACCGAGGGGACCCGCTACCAGCTGACCACCAGCATCGGGCAGGTGGTCATGGAGATCCCCGACGACAGCAGCTTCGACATCGACGCCACTGCCGACGTCGGCGAGGTGCAAACCGACTTCGAGATCGTCGGCGAAGAGGACGTGGATTTCGTCGGCAACACGCTGCAGGGGACCGTCGGCGACGCGGGGACCGGCACCGAGCTCATCCTGAGCACCGACATCGGTGTGGTCAAGGTGAAGTACAACTAGGTTGCGCTGACCAGGACCCGGCGGGCATCACTGCACCCGGGTCCCGTTCCCCGCGACCTCGACAACGTGCCGGCCGGTCTGGCCTAGCCGGACCGGTGGCGCCGCAGAGCCCAGCGCGTGGCCGCCTGTTAGCAGCGTCAGCTCATGGACCAGCTCGCTCGAGCCAGGCGGCCACGACGCGCTTGGTGCGGCCGTTGACTATAATTCGGCGACCGTCCGTCACCGCCCGCCGTCGGGACGCGCAGACCGGCTGTGATCGCAAGGCGCCGCCCGAATCCGGCCGTAAGGCGCCATCGGCGAGCCACCGCGCGCCCCTTTGGAGGCACCCCGTGCCACCTTCGACATCCCGTATCGCGCTGGTTCTGACCTTCGCGTTCGCTCTCGGCCTGGCCGCGACCGCGGCCTGCTCTCCTGCCGGACCGCCTGCGGGCGCCGGGCCTGTGGACGCCGGCCCGCTTGGCGACGGCGGCGAGGGCGTCGTAGATGCGGGCGAAAGCGACGCTGGCGCCCGAGACGCAGCTGGACCTGGTGCTTCTGATCGGGATGAGGACCAGAGGGCCGAGCGCGCGGCCGCCCGGGCTGTGGCTGCAGAACGAACCTCATTCCTGATGGCGGTCGCTCCGGGCGAGCTCGTGACCGCCACCGACGTCGCTGCGGCGCCCGACGGCAGCATCTACGTGATCGACGATGGCGCGAGCCGCGTCGCGCAATACGCGCCCGACGGCACACTGCTAAACATGTGGGGCTCGCCCGGCACGGCCGAGGGCCAGTTCGCACCGGCACCGAACGCGGGCGACCCGGCCGGCTCGCAGATCGCGGTCGGCCCCAGCGGCGTCGTGTTCACCTACGACAGCGGCAACGAGCGGATCCAGAAGTTCACCTCCGACGGCCGCTTCTACACCGCCTGGCCGGCGCGCGTTCACGACATGGCGGTGTCGCCGACGGGCACTCTGTACCTAGTCGACCCCGTCGAGGGGCGCGTGAAGCACTACTGCCCGGCCGGGCGCCTGAAGGGCGCGTGGGGCGAGGGCGGCGAGGACGAGGATGGCGTGGCTCAGTGCGGTCCCTATTCACCGGGCGTCGGCTACAGCATCGCCGTCACCCCGGAGGAGAGCGTCGTCGTGGCCGACCCCGACACGGGCAGGGTCGATGTGTGCACGAGGACCGGCGAGCACGTCACCACCTGGCAGCTGCCGGCAGGCGACGCAGGCGCGGACGGCGAGGCTGGCTGGTCCGGGCACCTGGCGATCGACCCAGACGGGAGCGTGCTCGTTACGGGCGTCGAGGACCGGCCGCTCACGCGCTTCACGGTCGACGGGGAGCGCATGCCGCTCGACGAAGGCGGCGCGACTTCTGGCGGCGCGACTTCTGGCGGCGCGACATCTGGCGGCGCGGCCGTGGACGCTCAGACCGGTGTGCGGGGCCTCCTCGCCCTCGACCCGGAGCCCGAGTCGGCCCAGGGCAGTGCGGCCTTCTCCCGCTGGCCGTTCGCAGTCGCACCAGACTGGAGCATCAGCTTCCTGGCCTCGCATGAGCCGGGCCAAACTCTGATCTCGATGTCCAACGATGACACCCGCTTCCGAACCTTGGCCGCGACCGGTGCGGGCGACGGCAAGCTCCTCAGCCCGGCGGGGGTCGCGCTCGCGCCTGACGGTACGGTCGTCGCCGCTGACGCCGGCATGGACCGGCTGCAGCGACTGGGTCCCCACGGGCAGTTCATCGCCGCCTGGGGCCTCCCCGGTCCTGAGGAGACCGGAGCAGGCGAGCTGGCAGGCGCAGACCAGGCAGGCGCGGACTTCGCAGGCGCGTATCCGGCAGGCGTGGCGGTTGGGCTCGAGGGCGAGACCTACGTCGTCGATCGCGGGAACGGTCGGGTGCTCGCCTTCGATCCCGACGGTCAGCCGTTGGATCAATGGGGCGCATCGGAGTCGTCGCCGGTGCACTTCAGCGATCCACAGGATGTTGTCGCGCTCAGCGACGGCCGCTTCGCCGTCGTGGACGACGAGCGGCTGCAGCTCGTCGAGCCTGGTGGGCCGGTGGCCGCCTGGGACCTGCCGGCGTCAGCTGATTCAGGCGGCGTTGCCGCGGACACGGCGGCCGGATCGGAAGCGGGCGAGGCCGAGGGGCTTGAAGGCTCCGGCGCGTCCCCCGGTCGATCTCGACGTCTGGCAGTAGACGAAGCGGGAGCTGTGCTCGTGGCCGACACGGGCAACGCCGTCGTGTGGCGCGTCGATCCCGAGGACGGCAAGCTCGGCGAATGGCTGCGGCTCGCGCCCAACTCCGCGCCCCTCTCGATCGCCGTGCGCGACGACGGCACCGTGGTGCTCCAGCAGCGCGGCACGGACGCGCTTCAGCGCTACACCGCCACGGGCGAACACGCTGGTGCATGGCCGAGCGACGACGCGCCGGCGCGCTGGACCGACCCGCGTGGCGCGGTCAGGCACCTGGCGCCCGACGGCGACGGGGGGCTCTACATCTCCGGCGCTGGGGGCCTGCTTCACCTCACCGCCGACGGACTGGTCGACCACGGGTGGGACTGGCCACAGCAGGCTGCGGCGATTCCGTCAGATCTCATTCCGCCGCGGCCCGACGTTCCCGCCGGCGACGGCTGGACCGTGCAGGTCTTCGACAACCCGTGGCTGTCGGGCGTGCCCGTGACGACGAACCTGACGGCCGAGATCGACTTCGACTGGGGCCTCGAGGCGCCGGTCGACGACCTGCTGCCCAACGGCTGGAGCGCGCGCTTCGAGCGCGACCTACCGCTACATGAGGGGGCATACGACATCGAGCTCGCGGCGAGCGGCGGCACGCGCCTGTGGCTCGGCGACAAGCTGATCGACGACAAGTGGCTGGACGCCGACCGCGACTGGGAGGCCGACTACGACTCGCCCGGGCCCGTCGTGGCGCGGCTCGAGTTCGTCGACCGCGGCGGACCGGCCGCGGT
>JBJYWW010000164.1:0-11683 GCA_046259645.1 Anaerolineae bacterium | reverse complement strand
AAAGGTGGAGGCGGTGGGGCAGCTCGCGGGAGGAGTGGCGCACGACTTCAACAACATCCTACAGGCAATCATCGGGTTCTCCGAGGTGCTCGCACGCCGCGACGACCTGCCGGACGACGCCCGGCGCCGGTTCGAGACAATCGCAGAGCAAGGCCGCCGCGGAGCGGAGCTGGTGCGCCAGCTGCTCGACTTCGGTGGCCGGGCCGACGCGGCGCCGCGGCCCGTGGAGCTGGGCGAGCTGGTTGGGGAGTGGCTGACGCTGCTCGACCGCACCCTGCCCGAGGACATCGTCGCCACCAGGCAGGTCAGCGGCGGACCGCACTGGGTGAACGCAGATCCCGTTCGAATGGAGCAAGCGGCGCTCAACCTGGCACTGAACGCGCGCGACGCGATGCCCGACGGCGGCGAGCTTGAGTTTAGGCTGTCATCATTGGAGGTCGGGCCGGAGCTCGCCGCGCCGGTGCACGGGATGGCGGCCGGCCGTTGGGTGCTGGTGGAGGTCGCGGACACCGGCACGGGGATCGCGCCAGAGCATCTCGGTAGGGTCTGGGAGCCGTTCTTCACCACGAAGTCGCCCGGCTTCGGCACGGGCCTGGGGCTGTCGCAGGTGCACGGGATCGTCAAACGGCACGACGGTGTGGTCGACGTCGTCTCGGAGCTGTCGGTCGGCACGACGATCCTGCTCTATCTGCCGCGCATCGACCCGCCGCCGTGGTCGGCCGACGTCGCGTCCGGAGGCGACTAGGAACGGCTCGGCCCGAGCGCGCGCCGTTGGTGCCGTGAGCTCAGCCATGTTAGAATTCCGGCGAAGACATGGGCCCTGGCCCGGTCAGCGAAGTGATCGGACGCCTTTCTTCGTCGCCTGGAAGGGCGTTCTTTGCGTCTGACGCGTGCAGACCGCCTAGGCGGCCGCCATCAGGAATCGAGGAGACCATGAGCCCGGACACCATGCCCGGACACGACATCCGAGACGCCAGTCTGGCCGACGCCGGGCAGAGCCGCATCGAGTGGGCCGCGCGGGAGATGCCGGTGCTGGCGCTCATCAGGGAGCGTTTCGCGGCCGAGCGCCCGTTGGAGGGCGTCCGGCTAGGGGCGTGCCTGCACGTGACGACCGAGACGGCCAACCTGGTGACGACGCTGGCGGCCGGCGGCGCGGACGTCGCGCTCTGCGCCTCCAACCCGCTGTCGACGCAGGACGACGTCGCAGCCGCGCTCGTCGTGAACCACGGGATACCGGTCTACGCCATCAAGGGCGAGAACGACGAGACATACTACAGGCACATCGACGACGTCATCGACACGAGACCGCAGATCACGATGGACGACGGCGCCGACTTGGTGTCGGCACTGCACACGCGCCGCCAGGACGAGCTCGAAGGTGTGATCGGCGGCACGGAGGAGACGACGACCGGCGTCATCCGGCTGCGGGCCATGGCGGAGGACGGCGTGCTGCGCTATCCGATCGTCGCGGTCAACGAAGCTATGACCAAGCACCTGTTCGACAACCGCTACGGCACTGGCCAGAGCACCATCGACGGGATCCAGCGCGCGACCAACGTGCTCCTGGCGGGCAAGACGTTCGTGGTTGGCGGTTACGGCTGGTGCTCACGCGGGATAGCTAACCGCGCGCGTGGTCTGGGGTCGAACGTCATCGTGACGGAGATCGATCCGCTGCGCGCCCTCGAAGCGGTAATGGACGGCTTCCGCGTGATGCCGATGCGCCAGGCGGCGGAGATCGGCGACATATTCGTCACGGCGACGGGTGACATCAACGTCGTCGACACGGACTCGTGGCAGGCGATGAGGGACGGAGCGATCGTCGCCAACAGCGGCCACTTCAACGTCGAGCTCAACCTGCCCGGGCTGGCCGAGATGGCGACCGGCGTGCACAAGCCGCGCGAGTTCGTCGAGCAGTACGTGCTGCCCGACGGGCGGACGATAAACGTGCTTGGCGAGGGCCGGCTGATCAACCTCGCGGCGGCCGAGGGGCATCCGGCGAGCGTCATGGACATGAGCTTCGCGAACCAGGCGCTGTGCGCCGAGCACATGCTCGAGAACGCGGACAGGCTGGAGCAGACCGTGTACGACGTGCCGTCCGCCATCGACGGCGAGATCGCACGGCTCAAGCTGGACGCGATGGGCGTGACGATCGACACGCTCACCGACGAGCAGAAGAGGTACCTCTCCTCGTGGGAGGAGGGCACGTAAGCCGCGCGCGACACGAGGCGCAAGGAGAGCTGTAGATGACGACCACGTTCATGACCTCGCCCAGCTTCCTGTTCACGAGCGAGTCGGTGACGGAGGGTCACCCCGACAAGATCTGCGATCAGGTGTCGGACGCCGTCCTCGATGAGCTGCTGCGGCAGGACCCGATGTCGCGCGTAGCGTGCGAGACGGCCGCCACGACCGGCATGCTCTTCGTCACCGGAGAGATCACCACCGACGGCTACGCCGACGTCACTCAAGTAGCGCGTAACACGCTGCGCAACATCGGCTACGACTCGGGCGAGCTCGGCTTCGACTACCGCACGTGCGGCGTGCTCACGCTGATCAAGAGCCAGTCGCCGGACATCGCTGTCGGCGTCGACGACTCGCTCGAGCACCGGGCCGGTGAAGAGGACGAGATCGCAACGCTCGGTGCGGGCGATCAAGGCATGATGATCGGCTTCGCGTGCCGCGAGACCGTGGAGCTGATGCCGCTGCCGATCGCTCTCGCGCACGCCCTGACGCGCCGCCTGGCCGAGGTGCGCAAGACGGGCTTGGTGCAGTGGCTTCGACCCGACGGCAAGAGCCAGGTCACCGTCGAGTACAGCCAGGGCAAGCCGGTTCGCGTGCCGACCGTGCTGATCTCGACCCAGCACTCGCCCGAGGTGTCCGACGAGCAGATCGAGTCCGACGTCATCGAGCACGTCATCAAGCCAACGATTCCGGAGCGGTTCCTCGATGGCACGCGCTATCTGGTCAACCCGACCGGGCGCTTCGTCATCGGAGGGCCCGTGGCCGATGCAGGGCTGACCGGTCGGAAGATAATCGTGGACACCTACGGCGGCATCGCCAGCCACGGTGGTGGCGCGTTCAGCGGCAAGGACGCGACCAAGGTCGATCGGTCCGGCGCGTACGCGGCACGCTGGGTGGCCAAGAACCTGGTGGCCGGCGGGCTGGCGGATCGCGTCGAGATCCAGGTGGCGTACGCCATCGGCGTCGCCGAGCCGGTGTCGCTGAGCATCGACACGTTCGGCACCGAGCGCGCCGACCCGGCGCTCCTGCAGAAGCTCGTGCTCGAGCACTTCGACCTGCGGCCAGGCGCGATCATTCGCGACCTGCGCCTGCGACGACCGATCTTCCAGCAGACCGCGGCGTACGGGCACTTCGGTCGGCCGGACCTGTCGCTGCCATGGGAGCGCACGGACCGCGCCGAGGCGCTCGCCCGCGCGGCCGGGCTTGAGTACGAGGTCCCCACCGGAGCGGGCGACGCGGCGTACTAGGAGTGCCGCCGGGGCGCGTCGTGAGGCGTGCCGCGGCCTCGTGACGACGCGCCGCGGCCCCGTGATGCGGTAGAGCGCAGCCTGCAGTCTGCCGGCGGCTGCGCGTCGCCTCTGCGGCGGCGGGTGGACCTACCGGCGGGCCGGCTGCAGGCTGATTGGCAGTAGGGCCTCGCCCACGGGGACGTCCGTCGGTGCCTGTGTCACGGTGGCAGTGGCCGTGGCGGTGACCGGCGTGCCGTGGTCGCCGGTGGGCGTCACGGTCGGCGTGCCGGTGGCGGACGTGGCCGACGCGCTCGGCGCCGGGGTGGTGGCGAGCGGCACGAAGCGGACCTCGAACAGCTTGGGCCAGTGCTTGCCCGTGAGCAGGAACGTGCCGTTGTCGGGGTCGTACGCTATCCCGTTCAGCACGTCGGCCTGCAGCTCCTCCTCGGGCGTCAGCAGGCCGGACGCGTCGATTCGGGCCGTCACCGCGCCGGTGGTCACGTCGATGGCGACGATCGTGTCAGTCGTGAAGATGTTGGCGTACACCAGATCGTCGACGCACTCGAGCTCGTTGAGCCGGTCGCGCGGCCAGCCGTCGTCCGTCACGGCGAGCCGCCCCGTGACGGTGAACGTGTCGGGATCGCGAAACGCCAGCTCGGCGGAGCCGTTGCTCATTACGAGCCGCGTGCCGTCATGGCACAGTCCCCAGCCCTCGCCCGTGTACGGGTACGTCCGCTGGAGCGAGAACGTGTCGAGGTCGTACTCCAGCGCCACCTCGCCGCGATACGTCAGCTGCAGCAGGCGCTGATCCACCCGCGCAAGGCCCTCGCCCCAGTAGAGCCGTCCATCTTCGCCTGGCGGCACATAGATCTCACGCAGGGCCACGCCGGTGTTCGGATCGACCTTCCGCAGGCGCGCCTCACCGCCCCCGCGGCCGGTGCTCTCGTACAGGTAGCCGTCGTGCAGCAGCAGTCCCTGCGTGAAGGCGGTCGGGTCATGAGGTCGCACGTTCAGGACCTCGACGCGCAGCAGCCTCGGAGAGTCAGCTGTGGCCGCGGGCCCGTGCGTCGCCCTCGCCGCGACGGCCGTGGCGAAGGACGGCGCCTTGGCGGCGATGGTGAGCGAAGCTGCGGCCGCAGCAGCTATCACTAACGCCGCGACCAGGCGGGGCAGCCGCACGCTAGAGCCCCGCATCGGACTCGGGAACGAAGCACGCCTCGAACAGCGTCGGCCACCACTTCCCGCCGACGTAGAATACCTGCCGATCGCTGTCATAGGCGATGCCGTTGAGCACGGCGTCGCGCGGATCGCGGTTCAGCAGCGCCCCCCGGGGCAGCAGGCCCGAGGCGTCCACCACGGCGCGGACATCGCCGGTCGACGGGTCGATCTTGAGGATCTGGTCCGTCATCCAGACGTTGGCGTAGACGGCATCGCCCACGCACTCGAGCTCGTTCAGGCGCGCGACCGGCGATGAGTCCATGGTGACCTGAACCTGGCCGATCGCGTTGAACGTGTCGGGGTCGCGGAACCACAGCGTGCTGGAGCCGTCGCTCATCACCAGGCGCTCGCCGTCGTAGCACAGCCCCCAACCCTCGCCGTCGTACGTGTGGTCGCCGAGCGGTCGCAGGCCGTCCACATCGTAGGTGTGCACCGTTTGCTCTTGCCATGTAATCTGGTACAAGCGATCTCCCGCCAGCGCCAGGCCCTCGCCGAACTGCTCAGACGGCAGATCGACGCTTTCGATCACCGTGCCTGTGTCGGGCTCGACGCGGCGCACGGTCGACTCGCCGTAGAGGCCGGTACTCTCGTACAGGTAGCCGTCGTGGAGCAGGAGCCCCTGGGTGAAGGCGTCGGCGTCGTGCGGCAGGGCCTCGATCACCTGGACGGTGAGCCGCTCGACCCCGCCGCGCGGCGTCACGTCGCCGGCGCCGGCCGGGCACATCGCCACCGGCTCCTGGGAGCACGCCGCGACGGCCGGCAGCAGGCACAGCGCAAGCAGCCCACGGAGCCACCCATCTGAGGCTACCGACGGCCTCGTGGCGGCTGCCGTCGACCTCTGGGGTTGGCCGAGACCACGGGCCGCGCCAGCCCTAAGGTGGCGACACATCTCGACGTTGCTCTCCATGCGGCTGCACCTGCAAGTTGATGGCGGGCGCTCGGGATTCGTCGGCGAGCGGTGCACTTCGTGACCATCACGGCCATCGCGCGAGGCGAAGCCCGATGGTCTTCTCGTATTCTAGACGAGGCCAACGACGCGCGAGGAATCTTGCGCCCGGCTGCACGTCAGGCATACTCGAGCTGGAAAGGGAGTCGAGCAGGATGTCTGGTGCGCTGAGCAGTCGCGTTCTCGGGCTGACGGCCGTCGTGACCTGGGCGGTGCTCGTCGTCGCCGCGCTCGGTCCGGCGCCCGCCACCGGGCACGCTGCCGAGCCTCATGAGCGGCGGGTCCTCACGGCAAGCGCCGACACTTGGGTGGGCATGTCGGAGGATGCGTTCTTCGACGAGCGCTCGCCCGACGACGCGGAGGCGCGGCGCGGCGCCGAGCCCCGACTCGTGACCGGCTCGCACGGTGAGTATCGGGGCCTGTCGCTTGCGTTCGTCGGCTTCGATCGCCCGACTCCGCCGCTCGAGGGGCGGGTAGTCAGCGCGTCGCTCGAGATGCTGGTGCTGTCGTCTTACGGCGGCCCGCTGCCGCAGCTGGTTCCGGAGACGCAGGTGTACGAGGTGCTCGAGCCGTGGGACGAGGCCACGCTCGATGCGTACAACGCCCCGCGCCTGCACATGCTGGACCAGTACGTGGGTTCGCTCGACTTCGCCTATGCGGTTCCCGGTCAGTGGGCGGCGTGGGACGTCACGGGCGCGGTCAGGCGCGCGCAGGCCAGCGGCGACTGGCACGGCTTCTGGCTCGTGACCGGCGGCAAGCAGTGGCTGTCCCAGTTCGCTAGCCGCGAGACCTCGGACGCGCCGCGCCTGACCATCGAGCTGGCGCCGCAGGCCGCTGCGCCCCTGTACCTGCCGTGCGTCTCCGTAGGTGGCCGGCGGGAGGCCGGGGCAACGGCCACGGCGGCCGCCCCGACGCCGACGCGAGAGGTGCCCGTGTCGAGGCCCGAGCTGCCGCCGGCCGACGAGCCCGGCTCGCCGCGCCTGCTGCTCGGGGTGCGAGACTCAGAGCTCGACTACGGCGACGTGCCGCAGATCGCGGCCGCGTGGCACAACACGACCGACGATCCGGTGACCGTGATCCTGCCCGTCGAGGCTACGACCTATGCGTGGCGGATGCCGATGTACGTCTGGAGCGTGACGCGCCGCGACGGCCCGCCGCCGCGTGAGAGGTATCAGGCGCGGTGCAGCTGCTTCGAGGCGCTCACGCCCGACGACTTCGCCACGCTGGCGCCCGGGGAGCAGGTCGGCGCGACCGGCGCGGGCAAGGCGGACGCCCTGCTCGGTCCCGATGGACACTTCTCGTTCGCGGAGCCCGGCAGCTACGAGCTGCGGCTGGTCTACTTCCTGGATCGCCTCGGCGGCGTGTCGCCGCCTGACGTGGCCGAGCAATGGTCGCGGGCGCGCGACATGACCGTCGTTTCGGGGGCGGTCAGCGTGACGGTGGGCGCGCCGCCCGAGCCCTACGCCAGTCTCCTCGACGCCTCACGGCGCGTGGCGGAAGGCATGACCAGTGGCGAGGTCGAGTCGGCGATGGGGCCGGCTGACCAGCAGATCGACGAGTCGTTCATTCCGTATCGCACCTACTTGATCTACTACTTGGCCGCGCCCCGAGACGGAGAGCCCGACGAGCTCATCAGCCCGCAGACGGACTACAGCTACGGCGCCTACTGGCGCCCGAGGTTCGTGGTCACGCTCGGCGGCGAGGGCGACAAGCTCGTGCGGGCGGCGAGCCTGCTGCCGTAGGCGAGCCGAAACGCAGGGCCGGGCAACCCCGGCTTGTCGGGCCATCGGCACGTGCTTAGGATTCCCGGCATGAAAGCGCCGCAAGCGCTCGCCGCCCACGACCCGCGGTCCGTCCGACGCGGGATTGCCGCCGTCGCCGTGCTCGTGGTGGTGCTCGGCGCCGCGGCCACGGTCTTCGTCCATCCGCTCGCCGGCTTGCTGTTGGTGGTCGGGCTCGTCGTGGCTCCGCTGCTGCTGCGCGACATCGACGCGGCGTTCGTGGCTGTCGTGGCCGTCATCTGCCTGCTGCCGTTCGCCGCCCTGCCCCTGGGAATCGGCTTCAACCCGACGCTGCTGGACTTCGCGCTGGGTGCGCTGTACCTGATCTTTGTCGTGCGACTGGCGATGCGGCAACGGCCCTTGCGCCTTCCGCCGCTGTCGCTGGGCGTGCTGGTGCTGATGGGCTTGATGCTGGCAGCGTTCGCCGCGGGAACGGCGCACGGCATGCCGTCGAAGAACGAGCTGCGGGTGTTTGCCGAGATGATGCTGAGCGTCGGGCTGTTCTTCGTTGTGGCGAACCTGATCGAAGACCGAGCGAGCCTGCGCCGCGTGTACATGGCGCTGGTGGTATTCGGTTTCGTCGCGGCGGCGGTCGGCGTCGTGCTATACCTGCTGCCGGAGACGTGGCAGGTCGGGCTTCTGTCGACGCTGCGGATCGTCGACTATCCGAGCGGCCTGGCCGTCCTTCGCTACATCAACGACGACCCGTCAAGGCTGCAGCGCGCCACCGGAACGTCCATCGACCCCAACTCGTTCGGCGGCATGCTGGCGATGGTGGCCGCGCTAATCGCCCCGCAGGTGGTCAGCCGCTGGCCGATGATCGACCGCCGCCGAGCGGCCGGGATGCTCGTGACGGTGGTGCTGGGGCTCCTGGCGACCGTGTCGCGGGGCTCGCTGGTCGGTTTCGCGGCAGCGATAGGCGTCATCGGCTTCGCGCGCGACCGGCGCCTGCTGGCGGCAGGCGTGGCTGCCGGGCTGCTGCTGCTGGGCCTCGGGCAGAGGCTCCCGTGGACCTCGGCCTACGTCGATCACTTCACGGCGGGGATCCTCGTCGAGGACCGCGCGACCCAGATGCGCGCCGGCGAGTATCGCGACGCGCTGAGGCTGATCCAGCGGTACCCGTGGCTGGGTGTCGGCTTCAGCAGCCCACGCGACATCGACCTCTACCGCGGAGTGTCGAACCTGTACCTGATCGTGGCGGAGACTCTGGGCCTGGTCGGGCTAGCGTGGTTCTGCGGGGTGATGGCTGCTGCCTGCGCTCGCCTGATCGCCGCTTGGCGGAACATGCCGGACGGTGGCCTCCGGGCGGTGGTCCTGGGCTGCCTGGCCGGCGTCGCGTCTGCGTTGGTCAGCGGGGTCTTCGACCACTACTACTTCACGTACCCGCACGCGCACGCGCTGCTGTGGCTGGTCGTGGGCCTCGGCGTGAGCGCTACGAGCCTGCCCACGGCCGCGGACGCGGCGCCGGCAGGGCTCCTCTCCTCCATCAGGGCCGAACACAACTGAAGGGGCCGGACCTGCCCCTGGTCCGACCCCTTCTAGCAAGGAGGAGGAGTATGTTGCACGCTTGCTTCCGGCGTCGCTTTCTAATGTGACGTGTCGCGGGGACCCAACCTTACGCCGCCGCTCCGTCTCGCCGCCATGCGCGCATGTCTACTTGCTATAACGGTCGAGAGCGGAAAAGGGTCACATCGAGTTGGGAGACGTCGCGCGGTTACACCTCGACGATCAGCGGCATCACCATCGGCCGGCGCTTCGTGTTGGCGTAGACGAACTGCCCGAGGTCGTCGCGGAGGCGGTCGCTTAGCACATCGGGTGCCCCGTGCGTCTCGGCCACCAGCCCGGCGACCCGGTCACGCATGGCGGTCAGCAGGTCGCCCGATTCAGGCTCGTAGACGAAGCCGCGGGTGAGGAGCTCCGGCTCGCCGACCAAGTCGCCCGTCCGCCGGTTGATCGACACCACCACGACCACGAACCCGTCGCGGGCGAGGTGGTGCCTGTCGCGCAGCACCACGTTGCCGATGTCGCCCACGCCCAGCCCATCGACGTACACGTACCCGCCGGGGACCTCGTCGGCGAGCGTCATGTTGCGGCCGTCGAACTCGAGCACCTGGCCGTTCTCGATGACGCGCACGTCTTCCGGGGGCATGCCCAGCTCGGTCGCGAGCTGGCTGTGCAGGACGAGCATCCGGTACTCGCCCCCGATAGGGACGAAGTAGCGCGGGGCGAGGAGCCGCAGCAGCAGCTTGAGCTCCTCGCGGCTGGCGTGGCCCGACACGTGGACCGGGGTGAGCGCCTGGTAGACCACGTTCGCGCCGTGCCGGAACAGCTGGTTTAGCGTGCGGTGCACTAGCTCCTCGTTGCCGGGGATCGGGGTGGCGGAGAGCACGACGGTGTCGCCTTCCTTCAGCGACACGTCGCGGTGTGAGTCGTTGGCCATTCGCACCAAGGCCGAGGTCGGCTCGCCCTGCGTGCCCGTGCAGCAGATGACGACCTCGTCATCGGGCAGGTTCTCCAGCGCCTTCACGGGCAGGATGCGGCCCTCGTCGGCATGCAGGTAGCCGAGCTTCTGGGCCATCGCCGTGTTCTGCTCCATCGACCGGCCGACCATCCCCACCTTGCGGTCGAAGTCGGCGGCTACGTTGAGAATCTCTTGCACGCGCGAGATGTTGGAAGCGAAGGTCGCCACGATGATGCGCCCCTCGGCGCGCTCGAAGACGCGTTGCAGCGCCTCGCGAACCGTCGCCTCGGACGGCGTGTGGCCGGGCCGCTCGGCGTTCGTGCTGTCGGACATCATCAGCAGCACGCCGCGCTGGCCATAGCCGGCGAGGCGATGGATGTCGGTCGGCTGCCCGTCGACCGGCGTCAGGTCGAACTTGAACTCGCCGCTATGGACCACCAGGCCGAGCGGCGTGTCGATGGCTAGCCCGACCGAGTCCGGTATCGAGTGGCTCACGCGGAACGGCTCGATTGTGAACGGGCCCAGCTGGAACGACTCGCCCGGGACCATGGTCACCATCTCGGCGCTGTCGAGCAGGCGATGCTCCTTCAGCTTCACCTCGATGAGCCCGCGCGTGAGGCGCGTCGCGTAGATCGGCGCCGGCGCGTCGGGTAGGATGTAGGGCAGCGCCCCGATGTGGTCCTCGTGGCCGTGCGTTATCAAGTAGCCGCGCAGCCTGTCGGCGTTCTCCTGCAGGTACGTGAAGTTGGGCACGACGAGGTCGACGCCCGGCATGTCGCTCTCCGGGAACATCAGGCCGCAATCGATGACGACAAGGTCGTCGCCGTACTCGATGACGGTCAGGTTGCGCCCGACCTCGCCAACGCCGCCGAGCGGCACGACCCGCAGTTGATCAGGCATTTGAGGCTCCCTAGCCGGCGGCAGCCGCCACCAAGGCCGCGAAGGACGCCGCCTCGAGCGACGCGCCACCGACCAGCGCGCCGTCTATGTCGGCGGTCTCCAGGTACGGCGAGATGTTGGTCGGCTTGACCGAGCCGCCATAGAGCACGAGCACGGACTGCGCCGCGGCCGGGCCGAACAGCTCGCCCACGCGCGTTCGAGCCAGCCCGCAGACCCGTGCCGCCTCGTCGGCGTCGCATGCCAGGCCGGAGCCTATGGCCCACACCGGCTCGTAGGCCAGGACGAGCCGCGCCGCCTCGGTGGCAGCGATGCCGCGCAGCCCCTCGGTGACCTGGGCGATGACGAGGGCGTCGGTCGAGCCCGCTTCTCGTTGCTCGAGCGTCTCGCCGACGCACACGATGGGCGTCAGCCCGTGAGCGAGGGCGGCGTGCGTCTTGCGGTTGACGTCGTCGTCGGTCTCGCCGAACAGCGCGCGGCGCTCGGAGTGGCCGAGGATGACCTGGGTCGCGACCTCGGCCACCATCACCGGGCTTATGGCGCCAGTGAAAGCGCCCTGGTCCGCCCAGTGCATGTCTTGCGCCGCCACCTGGATCGTGCTGCCGCCGACCGCCTCCCGCACGACGGCCAACGCGGTGAACGGCGGTGCCAGCGTGACGTCGACGCTCGACCGGTGCGCGGCGGTCGCCGCCACCACGTCGGTCGCCAGATCCCGCGACTCTTCGATTGTGTTGTGCATCTTCCAATTGCCGGCAATCAGGGGGGTGCGCAAGGCAGTGCTCCGTTCGGGGCTCGGCGTGGTGGCAAAGGAGGTATCCGCGCCAGTATAGGCGATGGCTCGGACTGGCGACAATGGCGCGAGGCCCGTCTTGACAGCGCCGTCCGGCGTTGCCAAGATACCGCGCCGCCAGTC
>JBJYWW010000163.1:1063-4035 GCA_046259645.1 Anaerolineae bacterium | reverse complement strand
GGACGGAATGCAGCCTTCCGTCGCGGCGGCCGCTGTCGGGAGCGACGAGCGGCGTCTCACCCAGGCGGGCGCGGCGCTGCCGGTGGGCGGGCTCCCCGTCGGCGACCAGCGCGCAGCAGCGGGACCGTCCGCGGCCGCCGCTGTCAACTTCGACGCCGGCGCGGGCAGCGTGCTGCGCGTCGTGACGGGCCAGCCGATCCGCGTCTGGTCGGATTGCGAGCTCTGGCTCAGCGAGGGCGCCGCCGGCGACGCGCAGTGCGAACTGAGCGTGTCCTATCGCTCGGGCGCCGACAGCGCCGACCTTGCGCCGCTCGCGTCGGACGCTCTCGGCGTCAGCCACGGCGTGGGCCCGCTGCGTGAGCAAGGGAGCCTCGAGGCGGCCTTCTCGATCAGCCGGCCCGGCACCTATCAGTTGGCGGCCGGCCTGAAAACGTGGATTCGCTCGAGCACTGAGACCGAAGACCGGGACAGCGTGCCCTTCACCGTGCACGTGCTGCCAAGCCCGCCGGCGCAAGGCGCCATCGGCGGCGTGGTGCTGGGCCAGGACGGGACGGCACTGCCCGGCGTGATCGTCGCCGCAACCGACCTCAACGGGGCCGTGGTCAGCGAGACGCGGACCAACAGGCTGGGCCGGTATCTCGTGGAGAGGCTGGCTCCGGCCAAGTACCTCGTGCGCGCCGAGGCACGCAACCTCAACTACATCGGCGAGTGGTACGACGACAGCCCGACGCGTCTCGGCGCTGACCCTGTTGCGGTCGCGGCGGGCGCGACCACGCCGAACATCGACTTCGAGCTGACTCCCGGGGGGACGATCGCCGGGCGCGTTGTCGACGACAGCGGCGCGGGTCTCGGCGGGATCGAGGTCACCGTCGGCCTGCTGCGCAACGACGGCGCCGAGCCGGATCCTCGCTCGCCGTCCGGCGCCACCGATCCCACGGCGGCCACCCAGATGCGGGTGCGCACGAACGACGACGGCTACTACAGCGTGGACCGCCTGCGCGAGGGCATCTACTGGGTCCGCGCGCACGACCCGCAGGGGCGCTATCTCACCGAGTACTACGATGACAAGACCACGTTTGGCGAAGCCGACAGGGTGCCGGTGCGTCGCGGGGCGGTCACGCAGGGCATCGACTTCACCCTGGGCTCCGGAGGCGCCGTCGCCGGCTCCGTGGTCGAGCAGACCGTTCTCGGCGTGCTGATCCCGCTGCCGGGCATGGCCGTCGAGGCGCGGGACCCGCTCGATCCCGAGCGCGTGATCGCTCAGGCGCTGACGAACCGCGAGGGGCGCTATCGCCTTGCCGGCCTCCGCGACGGGGAGTACCTCGTCCGGGCATCGGACCCGAGCGGTGGACACGTCTCCGAGTGGTTCGAGGAGGCGGCGTCCGCCGCGGACGCTCGCCCCGTTCCCGTTTCCGCGGGCGCGACCACCGAGCCGATCTCGTTCACGCTGGAGCTGTCGGCAGCCGAGACACGGGTCTTCATCGACCCGCGGCACGTTGCAGTACGCGCCGGGCAGTCCGCGCGGGTTGCCGTAGCCGTCGCTACCGTGCGTGATCTGGCCGCCTTCGAAACCGAGGTGCGATGGGATCCGGCCGTGCTGCATGTCGACGGCGTGGCTCTCGCTGACTTCCTCGGCAGCACTGGGCGCCGCGTCCTGCCGGTGGAACCGCAGATCGACAACGAGGCCGGGCGCCTGATGCTCGGCGCGGCGACGCTGGGCGACGGCGTCGGCCCCAGCGGCGACGGCGTCCTGTTCTGGTTCGAGGTGACCGGGCTCGAGCGAGGCGAGACCAGGCTCGAGCTATCTGCGTCCACCCTAGCCGATCGCGCCGGCGCGGAGATCGCGCACTCCGTCGAGAGCGGAGCCGCCACCGTCGGCGACTGTATGTTCGGCGACTTCGACTGCAACTGTGTAATCGACATCTCAGACGTCATGGCCGTCGTCCAAAGATGGGGACTGATCGAGGGCGACCCTGACTACGATCCGCTGTACGACCTCGACGACGACGGCGACATCGACATCGTCGACGTCCAGATCGAAGCCGGGCTGTGGGGCACGCGCTGCAGTGAGGCGCCGGGGACGGCCATGGCCGGCCCGGACGCCAAGGATGCCGCAGCTCATGGGGCCGCCGATCCTGGAGGCTCGCCACCCGGGGCCGCTCCCGGCGGACGCACGACGGGCGGCGGCGCGACACTGATCGCCCCGCCGGTCTCGAGCCCTCGCGTCGGCGCCGACCCGGCCTTCGATCTCGCCGGCCTTCTGACCGCCGGCGCGACTTCGGCTCGCGATCCCGAGCGACCCACCGGGGCGGTCATCGGCTTGACGGCCTCCCCAGAGCGGCCGGGCATCGGTCAGACGGTGACGGTGGCGGTCGACATCACCGGCGCCGGGGAAGTGGCTGCGTTCGAGATCGAAACGCAGTTCGATGGCGAGCTGCTGCGGTTCGTCGACGGCCACGCCGGCGAGTTCCTGGCGAGCACGGGGCGCGCGGTCGTCCAGCTCGGACCGATGCGTGACGGCTCTAGCGTCTCGCTCGGCGCGTTCAGCTTGCCAGGAGCCCCCGCGCCCAGCGGCGGCGGACGACTGGTTGAGCTGAGGTTCGAAGTGCTCGGCACTGGCGACGCTGTCGTGGAGGTCACCCGCGCTGCCACCGTCGACCCGATGAACGTGACCACGATCGTAGGGGGCGCGGCTATCACGATCGCGGCCGGCGAGTCGGCCCCCCCGGCATCGAGCAGCTACGTGCCGCTAGTCATCGACCGCTAGCTGCCTGCCGGCCGCGCTGACCGCGGCGGCGGCATGGCGAGCTGCCCCTCGTCGTGGGGGGCCCGCGGGCCCGCGGGGCCGCCACCCGCCCAAGAAACCCCCGCAGGCCCCACAAAGACGGCGGGGGGCGGGGGGTGGCCGTGGCCTGGCGGGGGCGCTTCGTGAGGATCAGCCACGGCTACACCCCCCCTCTAGAACCACATGG
>JBJYWW010000163.1:0-1053 GCA_046259645.1 Anaerolineae bacterium | reverse complement strand
TTCATCGACGTCGGCGGCGTAGTCGTGCCCCGACGCGATGATCTCGACGCGCTTGAGCTTGGCCGGGCGCTTCCAGCCGAAGTCCTCGTAGCCGCCGACCGCCTGGCTGTCGAGGAGGTTGGGGCTCGTGAAAGACAGCCACTCGCCTTGCTCGACCTTGACGTTCGAGTACTCCTCAGACAGCACGTACTTGCCTGGGGGGTCGTCCTCGCTCGGCTCGGTCGTGTAGAAGCCGGCGGTCCAGCCGAACTGCTCGCCGTCAGCCGCCTCGTACACCAGCTTGAGCATGAGCGGCAGCTCGGAGCCGCGCTCGCCGCCTAGCGGCAGCGACTGAGCCAGGACTCGCAGCTGGACGCGCAGCTCCAGGTACGACGCGCCGCTGACGTCTACATCGCCGAGCTGCTGCTCGAACACGACGTCGGCCGGGTGGCTCTCGGAGTCGACGCGCTCGATTCGCAAGACGCTGCGCCCATCCGCCAGCACCTCGTGGCGCGCCCACTCCTCGTGCGGCGCCTGGGCTCCCTCTGGTTCCCCCGGCACGTGCGTGCGGAAGCTCCAGTGCTCGCTGGGCAGCGTCTCGAAGCTGCCGTCGACGACAATGTTCTCGAGCGCCTCGCGTGGCGGATCGGGCGGCGACTCGGCCCGGACTTCGGTCACATAGTCCTGCTCGACCGCTACGGCCGTCGCGTCGTCGAACATCGACGGGTCGCCGGCGACACGAGCGCGCCCCTCGACCACCTGCACGCGCAGCCGCGAGGCATCGACGTCCAGCTTCGCCCGTGATCCGTTGCGCAGCGTGACGCTCCCCAGAGCCGTGTCAACGACGTACTCGCCGTCGGAGAGCGTGGTGCCGATGTCGATGCTTGCGTTGGCCCCGGGCACGGACGGCCGCGCCAGGTAGCTGACCAGACGCGGCCTCTCGCTGGCCGCATACCGCGGACGGCGAAGCTGCTGCACGACGATTGCGCTGTTTGTGGACAGGTTGGCCACGGAGTCATCTGCGAACTGAACCAGCGCCATGGAGTTGGCGTCGGTGGCGAACTCCTGACCCTC
>JBJYWW010000162.1:0-14613 GCA_046259645.1 Anaerolineae bacterium | reverse complement strand
GTGCACGGCGGCATCGCCGACGACGCTGGCGCGGACGCGTGGTACGGCCAGCTGCTGGACGAGCTGACGGCCAAGGCCGAGCGCTCGCCGCTGCCAGCCCGGTACGGATACTACTTCGATGCGACCGCCTGGCACTGGTACAGCTACCCGGCACTGCTCGGCTCTGGACCGGCGCGCGCGCGCCGGCTGCTGCGCGACCACGGTCTGCCGGACAAGCCGGTGTGGGTCACCGAGATGGGGGTGCCGATCTGGTCCGAGCATCCCGGGCCTTGCTGGGACCCGGCCAGCCCGTGGCGCGCCACGGCGGTAGAGCAGGCGGGCTACGTCTGGCAGGCGTTGACCGAGGCGGCCTACAGCGGCGTCGAGGTGGCGGTCCTCTTTCAGGCCTACGACGATTGCGGCAACGGCCCGGCTAGTTACGACGCTTTCGGCTTCGTCCGCAACCACGCCTCGAACCAGTGCTGGGAGCCGCCGGGTCAGACGTGCTGGCGGCTCGAACCCGCGCTAGCCGGTGTCCCGCGCCGGGCACACGCGGTGCTCGCGGCGGCCGCCGACCACCTCGGCGAGTCCGAGCCCTTGTGGCGGTCCTGGCCTGTCGGCGATGTCGAGAGGGTGCTGTTCTACAAGGCTCCGGACGAGCGCGTGACCGTAGCCTGGAACTGGTCGCGGGCCGATCGCGACCTAGGGGTGGCCGCGACAGGCGCCGAGGGCACGCTGCTGACGCTCGACGGAAGCGGTGTGCTGACCGAGACGAGCGTGCGGCCCATCGACGGAGTGCACCGGTTGTCGCTGCCCGCGCAGACGAACAGCAACAACCCCGGCGGCGGCGGGCTGATGGCCGGCCGACCCGTGGTGCTCGTGGAGCGTGACCAGTACGGGCCGTTCCGCGCGGAGATCGGCAGCCTGCCGCCCGCGTCCGCACCATCGTTCGACCTGACCGTGTCAGCAGCCGACGGTGGGACCGGGGTCGCGGCCGTGCGCGTCCTCGTCGCGGAGAGCCCGCCGGCGGGGCCCGATGGCTGGCGCGTGTGGCGCGACCACGTCGGCTGGACGGCGGCGCCAGTCTCGGGGCAGATGGCGGTCGGCTTCGCGGGCGAGGCCGGGCACACCTACTACTTCGCGGCGCAGGCCCTCGACCGCGCCGGGAACTGGTCCGCCGTTCCGCAGTCCGCGCAAGCATCGACACGGATCGCCGTCGGCGCCACGGTCACGACGCCCGCCACGCCAGGGACCGCCACCGCGTACGCGAGCCCGGCACTCACCGCGCCACCCACGGTGTCCGCGACCGCGACGGCACGTCGCGCGACCGCGACGCCTGGGCCGTCGCCGGTGCTTGACAAGTCGGTGCGGCTGCCGGCGGCGCTCAGGCGGTCGGATCTCTGCCGGATGGTGCGCGCTGACGTCCGCGGGCCCCGCGGCGATGCGATCACCGACCCGCGCGGAGAATGGACGTTGCGGGCGTTGGCCAACGACGAAGTCGTGGGGCGGTCGACGCAGGCGCTCGGATCGGCGTCGTGCTCGGATCCCGGAGCACAGCGGATCGAGGGCTGGGCCGTCGTGCCAGGCTACGTCTCGAACGCCCCACAGGATCTCGCCCTCAGCAGGCAGCTATACCTGGCAGTCGCGCCCAACACCCTCGTCAACGGCGGCTTCGAGGCCGGGCTGGCGGGATGGGCGGTGTTCGGCGGCGCGCCGCCTACGGCGTCGAACGACGCGCTTGCGGGCTCGGGTGCAGCACGCCTGGGCTCACGCGCATCGGACGGCGGCGCTCGTGGCGTCGTCACGTCGGCGCTTAGTCAGCCTTTCCGCGTGCCCGCCCGAGAGGCCACGGTTTCGCTGCGGTACAGCATGGTGAGCGCTCGGCAATGCGGGGCGGACGGTTGCCGCGACGTCGATCGCGCCGGGCTGCGGCTCGCGCCGGTCGAGGATCCAACGCTGGCCATCGCCGAGCTCACGGGCCCGGAGGGGCTGGCGGCTACAGGCGGCGCTTGGGAGCATGCGCACTACGGGCTGGAAGCCTGGTCCGGCGAGACCGTCGCGCTGGTGCTCGAGTTGACACAGGAGGACGGCGCCGGGGGCGGTTGGCTGCTGGCCGACGAGCTGTTCGTCGGCCCAGCGCACCCAATTGGACTCGAAGGGAGTCGGCAGTGAGCAAGCGGGGCGAGGAACGCAAGACCGGCGGTCGGACCGGAGGGGACGACCGCGTCATCGAGATCGGCTGGGGGCTTGGGGCGGCTGCGCTGCTGGCCGTGGCGGCCGTGGCGGTGCTGGCTTGGTACGTTCTCGCGCGTCCCGACGGCAGCGTGGAGCCGACCGGGGGCGTGGTGAGCACGGCACCGCAATCGCCGGAGGCGCTTCCCACAGCGGCGCGCGAGCCCGGCGCCTGGTTCACGCCCGACGGGGAGCCCGTGCTGGGCGGCCCCAACGCGCCGGTGACGATCATAGAGTACTCGGACTACCAGTGCCCCAACTGCGCCCAGTTCGCCCTGGACGTGTTGCCGTGGCTGAGGCTCGGCTGGATGGGCGACGGCATGGTTCGCGTGGTGTTCCGCGATTTCGCGATCCGCGGCGGGGAGTCGGTCTTGGCCGCGCGCGCGGCGCACTGCGCCGGGGAGCAGGGGCTCTACTGGACCTACCATGACGCGCTGTTCGCGTCCCAGTCGGGTGAGAACTCCGGGGCGTTCAGCGCCGACAACCTGGTGCGGCTGGCGGATTCAGTCGGCGTTGACGGTGCGCAGCTGGCGGCGTGTCTCGATGCGGGACGCTACGCCGACCGGGTGGCGGCGTCCACTCAGGAAGCGTACGACCAGGGCTTCGAAGGCACGCCGACCTACCTGGTCAACGGGCGGCGGACGCAGGGCGCCATCGAGACCGAGAAGTGGGAGGAGCTGTTCAGCCTGTTCATGGCCGAGAACGCGACGGCGACCGCAGCCGCCGGAACGACCGACTAGATGGAGTCAGTCGCCCCGCCGCTTGCGCGGCGTCCCGGGATGCACGACCTCGATGCGGAGGCCCGCGCAGGAGAGCTCTGCGTCGCGCGCGGTGCTCTCGACCAGGGCGATCGCCTCCTTGAGGGCGCGCAGCACCTCGTCGCGCGAGGCCGTGCCGCCGTAGGTCCCGACATAGTCAATGAGGACCGGCCTGCTATCGTTCATCGCATCCTCCCATGCGCGTGGCGGATTCTAGGTGCTGCCCGCCGAGGCGGCCAAGACGGTGCAACCCGACGCCCAGCGCGTGCGTACGTGACGAGTGAATCCTAGGAGACGGAGGATGGACTCGGAGACCGCCCTAGTTGACTCGGCGCGCGCGGGCGACCGCGACGCGTTCGAGCAGCTGGTCGAAGCGTACAGCAAACCGGTGTACAACCTGGCGTTCCGCATGCTCGGCAATGGGCGCGACGCCGAGGACGCCTCGCAGGAGGCGTTCCTTCGCGCATACCGGGCCCTCGGCAGCTACGATCGATCGCGACCTTTCTCGACGTGGCTGCTGTCCATCACGGCCCACCATTGCATCGACCGCCTGCGGCGCCGCAAGGGGAACGAGATATCGCTGGATGGGCTCCCGACGTGGCGGTGGGTGCCTGCCGCCACGATCGATCCGGAGCGATCGGCAGAGCGCGCCGACCAAGCCGATCGTGTGCGCCAGCTGCTCGACGACCTGCCGGAGAGCTACCGCCTCGTCGTCGTGCTCCGCTACTGGCACGACCTGGGCTACTCCGAGATCGCCAGCGTGATCGGCGAGTCGGAGTCCGCGGTCAAGAGTCGACTACATCGGGCGCGGAGGCAGTTGGCCGCCGCGCTCGCGGAGGCGGATGGTGCGATCGACCGCGACGGCGAGCGGGCACCAGTCCCCGCTGGAGGAAACAGCCAATGCAATGCGATATTGCCCGCATCTTGATGGACGAGCGCCTCGACGGCGCCGTGGCTCCAGGTCTCGACGAGCACCTAGCGTCATGCCGTGGCTGCGCGTCGGAGTGGTCCAAGCTCGAGGCAGCCGAGCGCCTGCTGGCGACGCAGGACATGGCTGAGCCGCCGGCCCACCTCGCGTCTCGTGTGACGCACCGGATCGAGCTGGAGTCGCGCCTGATCCCTGACTGGCAGCGAACGCTGATGCAGGTTGCCTTGATCGCGGTGGGGGCAGTGCTCCTCGCACTGGCGACAGCGGCGTTCGTCCACGGCTGGGCGCAGGTGCTGAGGGCGCCGGTCGCGGAGGGTCAGGTCGACTCGGTGATTCACGGGGCCGGGAAGCTGTCGGGGCTACTGGCCGAGGCGGTCGGTCCCGACGCGGTGATCTGGCCACTATATGCGGTGCTGGCGGTGGCGCTGGCGATCGTGTGGTTCGGCGCACTCGTCGTGCCCCGGTTTGCACCCCGCTCGACTCGCTAGCAGGCTTGCGCAGGTCGCGATGACCTGGAGGAGGAGAACGTGACACGTCGACGCGCTCGCTCGCTCACTGCCGCCGTCACGCTCACTGCCCTGTTGGCGCTGGCGGCGGTCGCCCCGGGTAGGGCAACCGCGCAAGACTCGGACTGCTTCCTGTTCGGCGACGACATCGTCGTCGAGCCCGGCGAGGTGCGCGACTGCGACGTGATCGTCGTGCAGGGCGAAGTGGTCGTGATGGAGGGCGGCGCGGTGACCGGCAGCGTCTCGGTCGTCGGCGGCGACGTCGAGATCGCGGGCGCGGTCGACGGCGACGTCTGGGCGTCCGGCGATGCGCTGCTTCAGCCGAGTGCCGATGTGACCGGCGACGTGGTCGCCGCGGGCGAGGTCGAGCTGTTGCCCGGCGCGCAAGTCGGGGGCCGCATCGGGCGTGTGCTCGGCCCGCGTGAGGCCGTGGAGGACACCGTGGGCTCGGACGTGGGCGACACGTCGCTGAGCGCCGAGGAGACGGTCGCGCTCGGCATCGGGTCGGTGTTGCTCATCGTGATCCTGGCGGCGCTGTTCGCGCTGCTCGCCACGACTCTGGCGCCCAAGGCAGTCGGCAACGTGCGCGGCGCCCTTGAGGTCAGCATGGCCAGGTCGTTCTTCTTGGGGATGGTCGCGTTGGTGGCGAGCCCGTTCCTCCTGTTGATCATGGTGCCGGTGTTCCTGCTGATCCCGCTGCTGGTGCTGGCGTACTTGCTCCTGCTCGCGATTGGCTCGGTCGGGCTCGGCGAATTGCTCGGATGCAGGATTGTCGCTGGCGCCCGACGTCCGGTGCAGGCGGCCCTAGGGGCGGCGTTGCTGGCGCTGGTGGTGGCGTCCGGGTATGCGGTGGCGGCGAACATGGATCACGGCTGGGTCCTGTCGTTCTTCGTCATCCTGCTGCAGCTTGTGCTGATGAGCTTCGCGGTGGGCGCCGCCATGCTGACGGTGTTCGGGACGCGGCCGTGGCCGCGCCCCGCCGACCCGGACGCCGGGCTGGTCATGCCCTTGCCCGGCGCCGATGGTGTGGATTGGTCCGAGCTGGACCTGGATCAAGGGCGTGCTTCCGAGATGGCACCGGAGGCGGATCGCGCCTCGGAGGGCGAGGAGGTCAGCGCCCCGGACGCCAATGCGGTGATCGGCCCGGACACCGATGCGGGCGCGCCCGAGGGCGACCAGCTCGGCGCGCCGGAAGAAGATCGACCGGGCGCCCCCGCGGGCGGGGCTGCGCTGGTCGGGGACGTGGCGGACGGCCCAGACGCGGCGACCGCGCCGCTGCCGCTCCCGCACTCTCCCGCCACCGTGGCCGACGAGCAAGGCGGGGAGGCTGACGAGCAAGGCGGGGAGGCCGACGAGCCGACGCCCGGCTGGGGGCGCGCTCCGTCAATTCGGCCTGTGGAGGGCAAGGGCGCAGGCGGCGACGAGGCGCACTCGAATCCGGGCGCAGCGCCGGAGACGGGCGAGCCGTCGCCGCAGCCGGAGCCTAATCCGTCGCTCGGACTGGGCGACGTGCCGGGCATCTCCCCGGTCTACGCACAGCTGTTGAGGGCCGGGGGCATTCCCGACCTCGAGGCGCTCGCGGCGGCGGAGCCGTCGGCGGTCGCGGCAATCGTGTCCGTGCCGGGCGTCACGTCGGTGGACGCGGTCGTGGCGGAGCTCTGGGTGCGTCATGCGCGCGAGCTCCTTGGCTAGCCGCGCGCAGATCCGCCACGGGCCATAGCGCGTGACAGCAGGCGGTGCTCCGGCTCCGGCGGCGGCGGAGGTGCGATCGGTCCGCGCGCGCTTCGACCTCGCCGAATCAGACGCTCTGTGGGGTGCGTCGTGGGCGGTGCTGTGCGGAGTGGCGGCGTCGTTGCCGCTCTCGCTCGGGATCGGGTCAGTCACGGCGGCGATCGCTGCGTGGTTCCTGGCTGTCCCGCTGCTCGCGGCTCTAGCCGCTCCCGCCCCGACGCACGGTCGGGGGACCGGGTGGCTGCGCCATAGCGACGTCGTGGCCGCTGCCCTGTGCTTGACGTTGGCCGCGCTGCTCGGTGCCGGCGCCTTCGCCTTGGCCCTGGTGGGTGCGGCGATGGCCGCAGCACGCAGGCTGGCGAGCCTCCCGCCCGCGATCGACGGTCTCGCGCGCAGCGCGCTCATGATCGCGTTGCCCCTCCTCATCGGGTGGGTGGCGCTGGACGGGCCGGTGTCGCAAGCACCTTGGGTCGGGGTCGCGGAAGGCGTCGGGTTCGTTGCTCGCGCATGGCTTGCCGCCAACTGGGCGGTCCCCGCCGTCGCACTCTCCTTCACGTTGGTGCACCACGCAGCGACGAGTACGACAGGGGAGCCCGATGGAGCGAGAGGGTTCGGCAGCCTCGAGGTGTCACTAGGCTACGCGCTTGCGGTCGCGAGCTTGGCGGTCGCCGGACGGTCCTTGTCGGCCGGCGCGGTGGCGATCTTGTTCGCGGTGCAGTGGCCCTTCCAGGCGCGGCTCAGGCGGGGGAGCGTCGAGTGGTACTTCCAGTCCGCCCAGCTGCTCTCGATGCTGGCCATGCTCGGGGCGTCGATTGGCGCCGGGGGCGGCGGTCCGGCCTGAGCCGGGGGCAGACCAGATGACGGCGCGCGTCGCCGGGACGCACGGGTGCGGTCGACGTGTTGACGGTGCCGGGGCGCGTTTCTATACTTCGATCACCCCGCTAAGGGAATCCCCGCCAGCGTGAGCTGGCGGCGAAGGAGGGCTGTTGAGCCAGGGCACGCCATTCGACGCACCGCCGGCCAACCGCCCGCCGCCAGCCTCGCCGTCGATGGCCCGGTCTCGAGAATGCGCAGCGCAGTGCGGCGGAGTCGCCGTTGGGTAGCCCGGTCGACCTAGCGATTCGGTTGGGGGCCATGGGCCCCTCCGACATCCTGGACATCCTGCTCGTATCGTCGCTGATCTTCGCCGTGCTGTACTTCGTGCGCGGCACGCGCGCGGTGCAGTTGCTGCGCGGCATTCTGTTGATGGTGCTCCTGGTGACGTTCTTCAGCCGGCTCGTCAGGCTGCCGACGTTCAGCAGCATCGTCAGGGCGAGCCTCCCGACGCTCCTGCTGTCGATCCCGATCATCTTCCAGCCCGAGCTGCGGCGGGTCATGGAGCGCCTCGGTCGCGCCGGGCGCCTGCGCGGTCGCCAAGGGGAGTCGACGGTCGCCGATGCCATGGCCTCGATCGTGGCTCTGGCCGCCAAGCGGCTGTCGGACGCCGGCCACGGAGCCCTGATCGTGTTGGAGCGCGACACCGGTCTCGACGATTTGGCCGAGCGGGGCGTCGCGTTGAACGCCGACGCCAGCGTCGATCTGCTCGCGCAGCTCTTCTATCCGAACTCGCCCCTTCACGATGGCGCGGTGATCCTCTCCGACGGGGAGGTGGTGGCCGCGCGCGTGGTGCTGCCGATCCGCGACGCTCCGCTGCTCGATCAGAGCCTGGGCACGCGCCATCTGGCGGCGGTGTCGGTCAGCGAGAGCACCGACGCGTTGGCGGTGGTGGTGTCGGAGGAGACCGGCAAGATCTCGCTCGCGGTAGCGGGACGGCTTCTGCCCGATCTCGACGAGGGTGATCTCTCGCGGCACCTCCGGCAGCACCTGTCCCAGCAGCCTAGCCCCACTGGACGACTGATCGGCCCGCTGCTTCGAGTTCCGACCCTCGAGGGGATTCCCGCTTGGCGCAGCTACTTGACGCCGGCAGCGTCCGACTCGGAGCCGGCGGCGACCGACGACGTCGTCGACCCACGAGCTGGCGGCCCCGCCGCCCCGCCCGTCGACGTCCCCGATCCCTTGGCCGACGCGGCCGATCCGGACACCGGCGCCGTGGGATCGGCGAACGGACCCGGACAAGGGCAGGAGCAGCCACCCGACTCGCTTGCCGACGGCGGCGCGGCGGCAGAGGGGGCGTCGAGTTGAGCCGCGGGTGGTTGCAGCACACGAGCTCGGCGGCGCTCGCCGTCGTCGTCGCGGTGATGCTGTGGTTCGTTGCGAGCGAGGACCTGAACCCCATCGAGGACGTCAGCCGCTGGCCTTCGGGCGCCGCGCTGCCGATTGAGTTCCGCGGAGTGCCGGCCGGTCGCGCCGCCTACGATCCGTCGGTGCGCGAAGTTCGGCTGAGCCTCCATGGGCTCGAGACCGGCCTAGGTCAGATGCAGCCCGACGATGTCGTGCCCTACGTGGATCTTGCGCACGTCGACTCCAGCGTGGTGACGGCGACGGCCAAGATCAAGCTGGATTGCCCCTCGTGCCTGCGACGCGGCGTGCGCGCGGCTGTGGCGGACGAGGACGTCCTCGTCGTCCACTTGGGACCTGAGTCAACTCAGGTCCGCTCGGTGTCCGTACAGTCCCAGGACAGCCCGCCGACCGGCTTCGTCGTTACTGCGATCAGCACGGCGCCGGGAACAGTGGAGCTCACGGGGGCCGAGGAGCAGCTCGCGGGCGTCGAGCGCGTGGTGGCGGAGGTGAGCGGCCTGGCCGAGGCGCGTGAGGATGCGGCCTTCGAGTCAGTGGCCGTGCTCCCCGTCGACGCCGACGGTGATATCGTGCTCGACCTCGAGGTGAGCCCTGGCACCGTCGACGTCGCCAATGAGGTCCAGCGCCGTGGCATAGAGGTGTCGGTGAGCCCGGGCGCCGAAGGCGTGCAGGCCGATGGCTACTACATCAGCGGCATCTCCGTCGAGCCGCAGGTGGTACAGCTGGCGGGCGATCAGGACCAGCTGGACGCTCTTGACACGCTGGGCACCATCCCGGCCACGGTGGACATAACCGGGGCGACCGACGATGTCGTCGAGCTCGTCGGGCTGCCCATTCCGGACGGCGTGACAGCCCTCAACGCACCCGACGGCGTGACGGTGACGATCCAGATCACACCCCTGCCGGGGACGAGGACGATGTCGATCCCGGTGCGGCCGAGGGGGCTGGCGGCCGGCTTGAGCGTGACCTCCATCTCGCCGGAGTCAATCGAGGTCCTCATCGGCGGCCCGCAGGCCACGGTCGGCGATCTGAGGCCGGACGACGTGACCGTGACCGTGAACTTGAGTGGTCTCGGCGAGGGCACGCACACCGTGTCGTTGGCGCAGCCACACGTTCCCGACGGGTACTTCGTGCGCAGCGTGAACCCGTCGGTCGTCAACGTCGGGCTCGTGGAGAGTGACTGACACGACGCCGGACCCAGAGGTCGGTCACTGTCGATGACACGCGTCGCGTTGCTCGAGCCGTACATGACCGGCTCGCACGAGCAGTGGGCGGAGGGGTACGCGCGGTCCAGCACGCTAAGCGTTGACGTCCACGCGATGCCTGGCCGATTCTGGAAGTGGCGAATGCACGGCGCCGCCGCGACGTTGGCTCGCCGGCTGTCGAGCCTGCCGGCGGATGCCTTGCCTGACGTGCTGCTCTGCAGCGACATGCTCGACCTCGCGGCGTTTCTCGGCCTGGCCAGGCGCCGGCTGCCTGGAGTGCCGGCGATCTTGTACATGCACGAGAACCAGCTGGCCTATCCCGCGCCCCGGACCGAGGCCGCATGGTCGGACTCCCGGGCGCGCCGCGCTCGTCGGCGCGACGAGCACTACCCGTTCGTGAACCTCACTTCGGCGCTTGCCGCGGATGCTGTGGTGTGGAACTCACGGTACAACCGAGACAGCTTCCTCGATGCTTTGCCCACGTTCCTGCGCTCGTTCCCGGACGAGCGCGAGCTGGGGGCCCGCGATGCCGTGGCGGCGCGAAGCGTCGTGCTGCCCGTCGGAATGGACTTGGCAGCCCTGGATGCGGCGCGCCCGCCGCGGCGCAAGCCTGGATCGCCGCGCATCGTATGGAACCACAGGTGGGAGCACGACAAGGACCCCGACACGTTCTTCGCGGCCCTGCGAGCCCTGGACGCGCGCGGGGCGCGATTCGAGGTCGTGCTACTCGGCGAGTCGTTCGTTCGGGCGCCGGAGGCGTTCGAGCAGATGCGCCGGTACCTGGGCTCGCGGCTGGCGCACTTCGGCTTCGCGTCGAATCGCGGCGACTACGCCAGGCTCCTGTGGGAATCGGACGTAGTCGTCTCGACGGCCAAGCACGAGTTCTTCGGTGTGGCCACCTGCGAGGCGGTGCATTGCGGCTGTCAGCCGGTGCTGCCCAACAGGTTGGCCTACCCGGAGCTCGTGCCGATCGAGCATGCCGCGGCGGTGCTCTACGACGACGTGGACGGGCTCGTGGACAGGCTCGAGCGCGCCGTGACACGGCCGGACCAGGCGGTGCAGCGCGACATCGCGGCCGTCGTCGCGGACTTCGACTGGTCGCGAGTCGCGCCGCGGTACGACAGCCTGGTGGCTAGCATGCGCAGGGCCATGTTGGCGGTCGCGGTGGTGCTGTTGCTGCTGACGGCGCGGGGCGCGGCGCCGGCCCGCACGGTGCTGGCCCAGGAGTCGCGGGACTGGTCCTATCCCGCGATCGTGAACGACGACGGGCGGGGCGCGACACAGTCGGATCCTGCGCTGGCGCATGACGGCGGAGGCTCCCTGCACGCCGTCTGGGTCGACGACCGCGACGGGAGCGGCAGCGAGATCTACTACGCTCGTGCCCGGGCCGACGCCTGGACCTGGGGACCGAACCAGCGCGTCGCGCCGCGGTTAGGGAACGCCCGGCGCGCCCACCCCGACGTGGCCGTCGACGCCTGGGGCAACGTCCACGCCGTGTGGCTGGAATACGTCGGCGGAGACCCCGAGATCTACCACAGCGTGCTGTCCGCGATCGAGCCTCCGTGGTCACAGCCGCAACGTGTCAATGACGACCGCGGTCCAGGTGTCCAGTGGGCGCCCGCGGTGGCGGCCGACAGGTACGGCAACGTGCATGTCGTGTGGACCGACTACCGTGATGGCACGGCCGACGTGTATCACCGCCGCCTCGGCCCCGACGGCGAGTGGAGCGATGAGGTGCGCGTCAATGATGTCGCGCGCGGCGAGCAAAGCATGCCCGACATCGCGGCGGCGCCGGCAGGCGGAGTGTTCGCGGTGTGGCTCGACACGCGCGACGGCCGGGCCGCCGTCCAGGCGAGCCGCCTGCCGGCCGGCTCCGAGGTCTGGTGGCCCAACGCGTTGCTGTCGGCGGACGTCGACAGTGCGGCGATCACCGCGCCCGCGATCGCCGCGTCGGCGCGCGGATCCATCAACGCCGTCTGGAGCGAGGAGACGCCCTCGGGCGCCGTGACGATGGTGGCGGCGACCTATCACTCCGGTCAAGACGGGGCTGGACACTGGGTGCGCGGACGCGAAGTGTTCCGGCCGGCCAACGGTCGGTTGCTGTCTGTGGACGTCGCGGGTGGGCCCGGGGACATCGCGTACGTGACCTGGAGCGAGAGCCGCCCAGGCACGTCCCGCATATACGCCGCGGCGCTGCCCGATTCTGGGTCCGTCGACCCGACACGCATCGACGGCGCGGAGACAATCAACGACGGGCTCGTGCCACGCGTGATCGTCGACCACGCGCCGGTCGCGCACGTGGCGTGGCAAGGGGTCGGCCGGGCGGGGCACCCCGACGTGTACCACAGCCACGCGCCGCTCGAGCGACCCGGCTACGGCAGCGTCGAGAGCGAAGGCTGGCTGGCGTATGTCGGGCGCCGAGAGGCTTGCGGCCGCGAGATGCATCAGCTGATGCTATGCGATGGGTCGCCCGGCCCGCTAGTGTGGACGCGCCTGCCGGAGGTCGCGACTCTGACGGGCAGCTACGTTCGGCTGAGCGGCCTCGACATCGCCGAAGGCGAGTGCCCGCACGTCGAGGCTTACGACATCAGGCTCCACCCCTCGCCGTGCCCGCGCACCACCGGCGCGGTCACCGGAGTGCTGTGGTCTGCCGGCCGCCAGGTGGAGGGGGCCGTCGTGACTGTCGACGGGCTTGAGGCCCGCACCGGCCCGTCCGGGCGGTTCTTCGTCGCCGACGCGCCGCCTGGAACGCAGACCCTGACGGCCACCATGGCGTGCTCGTTGGTCGCGCAGCTCGACGGCGTCAGCGTGCCGAGCGGGTTCCAGCGGGCGGTGCCCGCGGGCGCGATCGTGAGGAGCGACGTGGTCGAGGACTGCGCCGTGGATCTACGTGACCTCAAGCGCACCGCCCAGTCGTACAAGTCCCGTCCGCCGTTCGTGCCTCGCTGCGTCGACCTGGACATGGACGGCACGGTGAGCATCTACGACCTCTCGATCATCGCCGACAACTACGGCCGGACGTGTCCCCTCCCGTGGGATGGCGGCGCGGAGCGCGAGGCGCCGACCGCGACCACTGCCGCGACCCCTGCCGCGACGCCACTCACGTCGCCCGGCACGTCGCCCGGCGCGTCGCCCGGCACTTCGTCCGACACCGCCGCGGAGTGCGCGCTCGCAGGGCAGCGCGAGTCCTGGGGCGTCGAGTTGACCGACGGACGCGGCGTCAGGGGATGGGAGGTCGAGCTGTCGTACGACGACGACCTCGTCTCACTCCTCGACACGGACTCGACGCAACCGGGGCTCCAGCCGTTTGACGCCTCGTGCGCGCCTGCGGGCGCCTTCATCGTCGAGAACAGCGTCGACGGGGGCCGAGCGCGATTGGCGGCGGTCGTCCTTGCGCCAGCGGCGCCGATCGCCGGCAACTGTGTGCTGGGCCTGTTGACAGTCGACCGATCGAGCAGCGCGGACGACGCGGGGCTCGAGCTCGCGCGGGCTGCATTGGCCACTGGCCGTCCGTCGGTTGACGGCCCCGGCCGAGCCGGTGGCGACGTGGTGCTGGCCAGGCTCGGCGGCCCGCGTGGCCGCGGTACCTCACTCCACCTGCCGCTGCTGAGCCGCTAGGCGCGGCGCCGGCGCCCCTAGCCGTCCCGCAGCATGTCGCGAAGCACGGTGTGCAGGATGCCCCCGTTCTCGAGATACCGAACCTCGACCGGGCTGTCGACCCGTGCAATCGCGTCGAAGACGGTCACCGAACCGTCGGGGGCGGTGGCCGAGACCGTCACGACGGCGCCTGGCTCGAGCGGCTCGGGCACGTCGATGTCGTACACCTCCGCGCCGGTCAGGCCGAGCTCCGCCCAGCCCTCGCCCGGCCCGAACTGCAGCGGCAGCACTCCCATGCCCACAAGATTGGACCGGTGGATGCGCTCGTAGCTTTGGGCGATGACCGCGCGAACGCCCAGGAGCGCCGTGCCCTTGGCGGCCCAGTCGCGACTCGATCCGGTGCCGTACTCCTCCCCGGCCAACACCACCAGGGGCACGCCGTCGGCCTGGTACTCCATGGCGGCGTCGTAGATCGTGGCGACCTCGCCTGATGGCATGTGCCTCGTGTATCCGCCCTCCGTGCCGGGCGCTAGCTGGTTGCGCAGGCGGATGTTGCCGAACGTGCCGCGCATCATCACTTCGTGGTTGCCCCGCCGCGAGCCGTACGAGTTGAAGTCGGCCGGCTCCACGCCATGATCGCGCAGGTAGTCGGCCGCCGGCGAGTCCAGCGGGATCGCCCCGGCGGGCGAGATGTGGTCGGTGGTGATCGAGTCGCCGAGCAGCGCCAGGACGCGCGCTCCGGAGACCGGCGCGAAGCCGGGGACCTCGGGCGTCAAGTCGAGGAAGAACGTCGGCTCACGGACGTACGTCGAGTCGGGCTGCCACTCGTATTCGACGCCCGTCGCCGCCGATATCTCGCGCCACATCTCGTCCCCGTCGAACACCGATCCGTACTCACTGTCGAACATCGAAGCATCGAGGCTGGCGGCGACCGCCTCGGCCACCTCGGACGACGATGGCCAGATGTCGGCCAGGTACACCGGCTCCCCGTTCGGGTCGGCGCCCAGCGGCTCGGTCTTGAAGTCGATGTCGACGGTGCCGGCCAGCGCGTAGGCGACCACCAGCGGTGGGCTGGCCAGGTAGTTCGCCCGGGTGAGTGGATTGACGCGACCCTCGAAGTTGCGATTGCCCGACAGAACCGCGGCGGCGACGAGGCCGCCTTCGTTGATTGCGTCGGCTACCTGGGCCGGCAGGGGCCCGCTGTTGCCGATGCACGACGTGCAGCCGTAGCCGACCGTGTGGAAGCCGAGCGCCTCCAGGAACGGCGTCACCTCCGCGCGCTGGAGGTACCGGGTCACGACACGGGAGCCGGGGGCGAGGCTCGTCTTGACCCACGGCTTGACGTCGAGCCCGTGCTCGACGGCGTGCTTGGCGAGCAGGCCGGCTCCCAACATGACCGACGGGTTCGATGTGTTGGTGCAGGAGGTGATCGCGGCGAT
>JBJYWW010000161.1:23776-27608 GCA_046259645.1 Anaerolineae bacterium | reverse complement strand
CCCGGATCACGTTGCGCAGACCACCGTCCACTCGGTAGACCTGCACGTCGTCGACCCAGAACGTGCCCGAGCCAGGAGTCTGGATGCGCGAGTACAGCGTCAGCGTCGCGGCGTCGGGGGGCATCTTGATGCACGTGCCGAAGTTGACCCAGTCGCGCGTCGACCACGTCACGTCCGACTGCAGCACCACGACCTCGCCAGCCTCGTCGCGAGCGTACATTGTCAGCTGCGGCTGTACGTCGACTATGTCAGTCGCCCTGGCCTTGGACCACAGGCAGTAGATCGACTCCGGCACGATGTCCGGGATGGTGGTGCGCAGCGTGGCGGAGCTGCTCTCGTCCGCGGGAACCGGTAGGTCGAGCCGCATGCTGTGGCTACCGTCGGCCGCCATCTCGTCGTCGATCGTCCAGGTCGCGCCCTCCCGCTGCGTCACGATCCAGCCGTCCGGAACGCCGTCGCGGTCGGTGTCGCGCTCGAACGAGCCGTTCGGCACCAGCTCGGCGAAAGGGTGCACGGCCTCCGCGATGTCCGGCGTGTCGGCCGAGTCGATCAGGCCGATCAAGCCGTCCGAGCTTGCCGAGCCCACCGAGCTCACCGAGCCGGTCAAGCCGTCCGAGCCGTCCGAGCCGGCCGAGCCGGCCGATCCGACCGAGCCGGCCGATCCGACCGAGCCGAAGACGAACGGTTCGTCTTCGACGAACCAGCCCTCGTAGTACTCGAAATCGAAGGGGCTGACGGTGCTGATGGAGCAGATGCGGGGGACGGGCTCGATGTGCCGCTGCCGTGCGTAGGCGAACATCTCCTCGTACGCGTCCACCCAGGCGGCATCCTCGCGGAAGAAGGCTCCGTTCTCGACGGCGAATACCGAGTTGAACTTGCGGCTGGCGAGCCAGTCGATGAAGGCGCGGTTCTCGTCGGTGAAGTGATACTGGCCGTCTCGCCACTCGAGACCGATGCTGTCGGGCTCATACGATCCCCGCAGATCGAGCTCGGGGTAGTCGACGATTCGCACTCCCGCCACGGCCGCGGTCGTCGGCTCGACCAGCTGCACTAGCGTCACCACGCCGTAGAACGCGCCGGCCGGCGTATTGGCGGCTATCAAGATCTCGGGTGCGTCGTCGGCCCCGGTCGTAGCATCGGTCCCGGACGTGTCGTCAGTCCCTGCGTCACTGTTCTCGGAGAAGGTCTCCAGAAGGTACCCCTCGTCGCCAACGGCCTCCGGCAGCCTGCGCCAACGGCGGACCATCGCGTCGCGAAGATGGGCGTGCTCGGCAGGCGATCCGAGCATGATCCTCCGCGCCCTGGGCGAGTCGACCGATTCCGGGGAGCTCGCCACATCGATGACCTCCAGGTGGGCCGGCTCGCCGCCAGCCAGCCTCTCGTCGAGCTTCTCGACCAGCCACGTGGCGGCAAACGCGTAGCCTGGATCGGAGGCGTCCACCAGCACCTGCCAGCCGTCGGTCAGCTCGAGGCTCGAGTCCTTCTCGACGAGGTGCTGCGGGCGAGGTAGCAGCGCGTCGGCGACCGAGCTATCTTCATGCGGCCCGTCGCCGGGCGCCGTGCTCGCTGTCGCGACCGCCGGCACTGCTGCGGGGGTGACCGCCGCCACGGCTGCGATCGTGACCGCTGCTACCGCGGCGAACGCCGCAGCCGCGAGGAGCGGCGGCACGGCAGCGCGGACACGCGCCGCGATTCGACCGAAGCGTCCGGAATGGTGCCAAGTTCCCCGCGTCTGGCCGGGGCTCGGTCCGGTCCCGCCGACTGGCATTCGGCCTAGCACATGCACGCTCGCGATTATACCAGGGGACCTGCGCGACGACTTCGATCGCCGCGCCTCGCTCCGCTCCGCAGCTGACGATCATAGGAGAGAGCTAGATGATCGAGGGCCTACACGCAGTCATCTTCAGCGCCGACCCGGAGGCCGACCGCGCGTTCCTGCGCGACGTCCTGGGCCTGCCGCACGCTGACGCCGGTGACGGCTGGCTGATCTTCGGATTGCCGCCGTCGGAGATGGCGGTGCATCCGTCCGACAAGAATGATCTGCATCTGATCTACCTGCTCGCGGACGACATCGAGGCGTTCACGGCCGACTTGGCGAGCCACGGCATCGAGTGCTCACCGATCCAAGAGGAGGACTGGGGCCGCCTGACGCACATCACACTGCCAGGCGGCGGCAAGCTGGGTGCCTACCAGCCCAAGCACGTCCGGCCGTAGGTGACGGTGGAGGCGCCCGACCTGGGCGCCGGACCTAGTCCGCTAACCAAGTCCGCCGATCAAGAGCGTTGATGGCCAACACCCCGGACGTGGCCCGCTGACCAAGTCCGCCGGACATGATTGACATCCCAGGCCTCTGACCGGAGGCCCTGGTCTGGGCCGCCCAGCTCCGAGGAGTGATACCTCCTAGACCTCCGCAACCGGTACGTACAGCGCGTAGTCCAGAGGCGGTGAACCGGTCGGGAGAGGCTCGGTGGGACCGGTAGGCGTTGGCTCAGCTGTATCAGGCGTCTCGCTCGGCGCGGGCGACGTCTCCGTATCCGTGGGCGGTGGGGAGTCCGGCGTCTGAGTCAAGGGGGGCTCGTCAGGTCCCGGCCAGCCGGCAAGACGGGCCATCATCCACCAGAACGCCTGGCCCTTCATCTTGCAGTTCAGCGGATGTGAGTGCGCGCACGACCCGGCCAGATCTGAGCAGTACTCCGGGTTCTCGTCGCACCAGGGCTGGCACCAAGGGCAGGCGTCCGTAGTGTCCGGATAATGGTTGCCGTCCGGGTCGTAGCTCTCGATGTCCGCGAAGTCGAACAGCACCTTGCCGTGCGCGGCGACGTAGTCGCGCACCATGTCGTTGTTGCGAGTAAGCGTGTCGCTGCCGCCATCGGTGTGCCCGGTCATGTAGATGAACCGCATGCTCGGGAACTGGGCTTCGAACTGGTCGAGCTGCTCGAGGTACTGCTCGACGGTCTCCACGCTGTTCGAAGACTGCTGTCCGCACCACGACCACATCGAGTAGTCGAACAGCCCGGTCTCGGCCACCGATTGTGTCTTGGCGATCCCATCGGGCGCGCTCCAGTACAGCTCCGGCGTGATGTAGGTGTCGGGATTGTTCCCGTCGTAGATGCGGAGCGCGTCCTCGCCATCAGGCAGCCCAGCTGTCCCACCGGTCTTGACTGCAACGGCGAGGCTGGGATTGCCGCTCGCGAGCCGGCTGATGCCGGACATGATCTGCGACCCGTGTGAGGTGTGGCCGTAGTGCAGCGTGAGGCCACGAGCGGCTGCCAGCCAGTGATTGGGGATCTGCGTCACGTCGATGCTCGTGTGGTCGACGACTATGGCTTCGGCCTGGGCAAGTCGCTCCGGTGCAGTCCCGACGCCGTGCTGTCCAGCGCCGGGCTGTCCAGCGTCGACGACGCGCGGCGACTGCCAGGCGTCGAGCACGGCGAGCGAGAAGATCAGGCACGACACGATCACGGCGCGAGCGCCAGCGCGCACATGCATAGCCATCCTAGCCTCCTCCCGGGGTACCCGAGATCCGCCACGCGAGTGGCAACTGGGCGTATCGTACACGCAAGAGCGGAGGCCGCAACTCGATCGGTTGGCGCCGCCGTGATGGATTCGCGCCCCCGCGGCCGTGGCCGTAGTCGCGTCACGCCCTGCCGTCGGGGCGAGTGACATCCCATCCGCCTTCGTCGAGTCGCGCGCTGCCGCCGTCCTCGAGTCACGCGCCGACGCACCGTGCCACTCTCACCCACTCGGTCGGCCGCGCGCCATCGACGGATCGGCGCGTTCCCTCTGGGCGCCGCCGTGCGTTTAGGTAGGCAAGGACGGCAAGGACTGCGCC
>JBJYWW010000161.1:0-23676 GCA_046259645.1 Anaerolineae bacterium | reverse complement strand
GCGCAGTCGCGGATGTTGTGGTACTCGCGCCGCTAGCGCCCTTCGGCGCTTTGTTCGGTGGTCCCGCGGATGATAGGCTTTCGCGGCGGGAGCACTGCGGGACCAGGACCAGACCGGCGGCACGGGATCACACGAGCGGGAGATGGCGGTCTTGAAATCGGCATGGCGAGTTGCTGCGGGCTCATTCTTGTTGGTCGTGGCGCTGGCGGGGGCCCTACCGCTCGTCGGGACTGCGGCGCAGGTCGCGGCCATCGAGCCCAACGCGGCCGGGGCTTTCCTCGCGGCGGCCGCGCCCGAAGCCGCCGAAGGTACCGGAGTTGCCGTGCGCGCTGTTCCGGGCGCGAACGAGGCGCACGCGTTGCCCGGCGAGCCGTCAACAGCGTCAGCAGCAGAGCCGGATGGTCCCGCCTCCTTCCAACCTGATCCGTACGTGGCTCAGCTCGTCAACCGGGTGAACCGCGAGCGGGCGATCAACGAGCTCCGGCGGCTCTCGGGCGAGCTGCCGCTGTGCGTCGATGGCGACTGCTGGCCCCTGGCCAACCGGCTCACGATGGGCGATGAGCTCGCTCACGCGATGGACTATGTCGCCGACGAAGTGCGCGCCCTCGGATACACGGTCGACGACGCAGAGTGGACCTACGGCCGCGTTACCGACCGCAACGTGTTCGCCACCAGGACGGGACTCGTTCGACCGGACGAGCAGGTGTACTTCGTCGCGCATGTCGACGGAGTCGGGAACTGCCCGGCCGGCCTGTGCCCGGCTGCGGACGACAACGCGTCCGGCACGGTCGCGGGGCTCGAAATCGCGCGCGCCCTGGCCGACGTTGAGCTCGACCGCACGCTGGTCATCATGTTCTCGACAGGCGAGGAGCAGGGCATGTATGGTGCCCGGGCTTACATCGCCGGCCTGAGCGGCGACGAGCTCGACGCCATCAAGCACCTGGTCAACGCCGACATGGTCGGCTGGGACGGCGACGACGACAACCTCGTCGAGCTGTACCACGGAGACGAAGACGGCGACGAGGCGGAATCGCGGGCGCAGGCCGAGTTCATGGCTGAGGTGATCGAGGCGTACACTCCGGAGCTCGAGGTCCATCTCGAACCTGGCTGTGGCTGAGGCGACGTCAGGCCCTTCCGTGAGGCGGGCGTGACGGCGGTCCTGCAGATCGAGGCAGAGGAGGACTTCAACCCCTACTACCACGGCATGGGCGACACCGTGGACCACATGAACCACGACTACTTCATGTCTAACGTGCGCTCGATGGTGGCCTCGGTGACGCACCTGGTCGGTCTGGCCGGATCGGTGCCGACCGCGGAGCCGACCGCTGAGCCGACGGCGGAGCCGTCCGTCGTGCCAAGCCCGACCTTGCAGAGCAGTCCTACCGTGGAACCCAGCCCGACCTGGTCACCGAGCCCCACGGCCGAGGCCACCACCGAGCCCACCAGCGCCACGACCGGCATGCCGCCGCCGGAGACCTTGCCGCCACCCACCTCGACGGGCCAGGCGACCCCGTCCCCGAGCCCTTCCTCGACGACGTCGCCTACCGTCGAGGCCACGCCGACACCTCAGGCAACGGAACAGCCGACGCAACCACCTGCTCAGACACCGACTGAGCCGCCGACCTCGGCGCCCACTGAGGCGCCCACCGGAGAACCCACGCCGACCACCGAGCCCGTCCTGCCTACCGAGGGACCTTACGCCACAGACCCGCCGCCGGATGATCGCCGCACCGTCTTCGTGCCGTTTGCCAACCGGTCGCGGTAGGTCCTCACGGCATTGCCCGCTTCAGACTCGCCGGCTGACGGCACGACGTGCCTGACCGGCTGAGGGCGCTCCGTGCCTGAGCGGCTGAGAGCCGTCCCCGTGCCTGACCCCATGCCGTGCATGACCCCAAGCCGTGCCTGAGCTACCTGAAGTAGAGGCCTACATCGGTGCCCTAAGGCCGCGGATCGAGGGCGAGGTGCTGCGCGGCGTCCGCGTGCGCTCGTTCCCGCTGCTCAAGACCTACGACCCCCCGCTGACCGAGGCGCACGGCCGCCGCGTGCACGGCATCCGGCGCATGGGCAAGAGGATCGTCCTGGAGCTCGAGGACGACCTGTACCTCGTGGTCCACCTGATGGTCGCCGGGCGACTCCATTGGCGGGACCCCCGGGCAGTTGTGCCGAAGAAGCACGGGCTCGCCGCCTTCGACTTCGACGACGGCACCCTTCTCCTCACCGAGGCCGGGACCAAGCGCCGGGCTTCGCTGCACCTGGTCCGAGGCAGCGAGGCGCTGGCGGCGCTCGACCCTGGCGGGATAGAGGTGGCCGACGCGACCCTCGGCGAGTTCCGAACCGCACTGCTCGCGGAGAGACACACGCTGAAGCGGGCGCTCACCGACGCGCGGTTCATCTCGGGCATCGGCGGCGCGTTCGCGGACGAGATCCTGCACGCGGCCCGGCTGTCGCCTCTGCAGCTCAATACGAACCTCTCCGACGAAGAGATCGCCAGGCTGCACGAGGCGGCGCGCGACACGCTGGAACACTGGGTCGAGGTACTCCGGGAGCAGACTGGCGACGCCTTTCCGGGCAAGGTGACCGCGTTCCATCCGAGCATGGCGGTGCACGGGAAGCACGGCCAGCCGTGCCCAGTGTGCGGGGCGACCGTGCAGCGCATCGTCTACGCCGAGCGCGAGACCAACTACTGCCCCGGCTGCCAGACGGGGGGCAGGATACTCGCCGACAGATCACTGAGCCGGTTGCTGAAGGACGCGTTCCCGCGGAGACTCGACGACCTCGAGTAGCCCGCAGCAGGCGAGGCGTGCACGCGTCACGTCAAGTGTGTCACGCGTCGGCTCCGGGCTCAGCGCGCGGCAGCGCGACGTGCGGTGAGCCGGCGCGACGTGCGATGTGGCGCCGACGGACCATCGTGTATCATGGCGTTTCACCCCTACGATCACTCTCGATCGCGACGAGGAGCGATGAATGACTGATGACACCAACAGCGAGACGGGCGCCGCGCCCGCCCGCATCGAGGGCGCTTTCTGCTGGCATGAGCTGGGGACGACCGACATCGCCAAGGCCAAGGACTTCTACAGCCAGGTGTTCGGATGGCAGATGACCGACATGCCGATGCCGGGAGGCATGGAGGGCACGTACACGACGTTCGGCACTCCAGAGCACACCGTCGGCGGCATGTACCAGATGGAGGGCGAGGGTTTCGAGGGCGTGCCGCCTCACTGGGGCAGCTACGTCCTGTCGTCTGACGTGGACGGCGCCGCCGAGAAGACGGCCGCGGCTGGGGGCGCCGTTCTACAGCCTCCGTTCGACGTCCCGGGCGTGGGTCGGATGACGGCTGTCCAGGACCCGACCGGCGCGATCGTCTCGTTCATGCGCCCGCTACCGGAGTCGCCGCTGGCGGCCTTGGGAATGGAGCCGGGGCGCGTCGGCTGGAACGAGCTGACGACATCCGACGCCGACGCCGCCAAGGCCTTCTACGGCAGTGTGCTGGGCTGGGCGTATCAGGACGACCCGATGGCCACCGGCGGAACGTACACGACCATCAAGAGCGGCGACGCCCCGGTCGGCGGCCTGCTGGCGATGGACGCCGAGATGCAGTCTCAGATGCCGTCGCAGTGGATGCCGTACTTCAACGTGATCACCTGCGCCGGCTTCGTGGCGAAGGCTCAGCAGCTCGGGGGGCAGGTCCTTGTGCCGCCGGAGGAGATCGAAGGAGTCGGCAAGTTCGCCGTGCTGGCCGATCCGACCGGTGCCCCGTTCGCGATTATCCGATTCGAGATGCCGGAGCAGTAGCCCGCGCTATCCAGCCCGCCGCAGCCCTTCGGTCACGAGCCGGGCTGCGGCGGGTCCTGCTCGGCCGACCTACGACGCAGCCTGCGCGGCCAAGTGCCGGGCCAGGTCGTCGCGACTGATCTGGTACGTGTCGTAGCGCTGGTACTCCTCGAAGCCCATTCGCTCGTTGATCGACAGCATCGCGGCGTTCGTCGTCGAGTTGCCGGTCCGGACCCACTCGAGCCCGTCGTATCGGTCGCGCAAGAACAGCACCATCGCGGCCTTGAGCGCCTTGCCGATGCCCCGCCCGGCGTAGTCCGGGTCGACGCCCGTGAACCACTGCTCGACCTCGCCAGGTTGGTCCGGTCGCCACACCACGTCGGTCATGCCCGAGATCGTGCCGTCGGGCTCTCGCGAAATCAGGTTGTGATGCTGGGCGCGGGCGACATCCAGCCGCTCGTACATCTTGGCGATGTCCTCTGGCGTGACCACGATGTCGCCGTGCTCCGCATCGTCCCAGGGCATCCGGTTCATCAGCTCGGTGCGCGCCGGGCAGAACTCGTCGATCAGCGAGTCCGGCAGGCGGTCGGGGTACATCTCCAGCTTGGTGCCCTGGCCACGAGCCTCGAGGTCGGCCGCCCACTGCTCCATCTCGCTCCAGTTGATGGCCCGGAAGTCCAAGCGGCTCAGGCGCTCGGTCTGCTTGCGCTCCGCCCCGCACCACTCGGCGAAGGCTCGACCATCGTCCTCACAGGTCCACGTAGTGAAGACCCGGGCTCCCAGGCGGTCCAGCTCCTCGAGCGCCGCGCCCATGATGTAGGTTCCGAGGCCCCGTCGGCGGTAGGGCCCGATGACGGCGGGGTCCGAGTAGAGCAGGTGCTTGGTCGACTCGTACTCCGGGGAGTCCGGCTTCGGGCTCTCGAAGTTGACGTACGCGATGATCTCGTCGCCCGTGTCGATCACGTGCCGCCGGTTGCGCCAGTAGAGCTCCGGCACCTTCATGGACTTCTCGACGACCTCGTCGGTCGCCAGCGGCTCGTCCGGGTCGCGCTCGTCGTGACGGATCCGTCGAAACGTATGGTAGCGGGCCCACTGGTCCTCGGGGACCTCCTGCGGCACGAACGGCTGCAGTTTCCATGCCGCGGCGTCGCGCGCCGCGCTGCCGGAGCCGCCGCCCGACGCACTGCCCGCTGGGTCCTGAGACATGCTTGCGTTCATACGTTCATCTCCTCGTCAGCAAGCCTGCGGCCGGAGCCGGCACCCGCTCGATGCCCGACAGCGTCAGCTTGGTGGCGGCCGGCCCCGGAATGTCTGCGGATCTCACGCTCGCGGCGTCATGCGCACGATCGCGCTGAGCAGTATGCGCATGCTGTCGACCCAGTGATCGATCACCAGGTGCTCGTCGGTCGTGTGCACCCTGTACGTGCCGTTGCTCAGGTTGGTGCACGGGATGCCCGCGGCGTTGAAGATGTTGGCATCCGAGCCGCCGCCCGTCGCGACAAGCTCGGGCTCGATGCCCAGCGACTTCGCGGTGTCGGCGAGGACGCGTACTATGCGCTCGTCCGCCGACAGGCGGTAGGCGCGGTAGGCGTGGGTGACCTCGAGATCGGCCGTCGCGCCGTGCCTGTCGGCCGCGGCCTCGAACTCTGCGACGATCGAGCCCGTCAGCTGATCTAGCTTGTCGGTGTCGCGGCTCCGCGCCTCGCCGACCGCCACCGCTTCGTCAGGAACCGAGTTCCTGCCGGTGCCGCCCGAGATCAGCCCGATGTTGCAGGTGGTCTCATCGTCGATCCGACCCATCGGCATCGCCGCGATCGCCTCGGACGCGACGCGGATCGCGTTGACGCCCTCCTCGGGCCTGTGCCCCGCGTGCGCCGCTCGCCCGTGGATCGTGAAGTCGAGCAGGTCCTTCGACGGGGCCTCGACCACGATACGACCCGGCGGGCCGCCGCTGTCGAGAACGATGCCCGACTCCGAGGCGAGCCGCGACGTGTTGAGGTGACGCGCGCCGTATAGGGCCTGCTCCTCGCCGACGGTCACGACGACCTCTATGGGCGGATGGGGCAGCTCGTTCTCGCGCAGCACGGTCAGGAGCTCGAGCACGGCCGCGACGCCCGCCTTGTCGTCGCCGCCGAGGATCGTGGTGCCGTCGCTGCGGATCACGTCGCCGTCGACGATGGGCTTGATGCCGCGCCCGGGCTCGACCGTGTCCATGTGAACCCCAAGCAGGAGCGCGGCGCCCCGCTTGGCGGCGAGTCGCGCAACGATGTTGCCGGTCTTATCGACCTCGCACCGGAGGCCGAGCTCGTCGAGCTTGGCCAGGAGGTGCTCACGCACCTGGGCCTCGTCGCCGCTGGGGCTGTCGATCATGACGAGGTCGGTGAATGTGTCGATGGCCCGTTCCCTGTCGATCATCTCGCCCTCCCGGATTGTCTCAGTGTGATGACGTCCCGGCTCCGGCCAGCGCCGTGCTCGGGCGTGATATAATCGCGGCGGAAGGAGGTGGGCATCGTGCGCCAAGGCTTCACGCTAGCCGCCGCGGCTGCCGCCGCTGCCCTCTGCCTGACTGTCGGCGTCAGCACGGCCCCAACTCCCACGGCGGCTCAGGCATCGGTCGAGATAGTACTGAACCCCGACGCCGACACGTATCTCGGCGACAGCAACTCTCGCGACGACTCGGACAAGCTGCTCACGGGATGGGTCTACGCGGCGCGCCCCCGAGAGCACAGGGCGTACCTGCGGTTCCCGCTGGATCCCGAGCTGCACCCGCCTGCTGGCCTGCTCCGCGCGCGGCTCATGCTCTATCCGGTGGAGAGGCCCGACACCAGCACGCTGCTGGCGGTGTTCAGCGTTCGCCCGATGATGGAGCCGTTGATCGCCGGGCGCAAGGCGACCAACTGGTTTCTCTCTGGCGGCGAGCCTGTCGACAGGCAGCTCTCGAAGGACGCCCTGGACTGGAAGACGTGGGAGGTGACCGACATGGTGCGCGCAATGCTCGAACGGCCCGAACAGGCCTACGGGTTCGAGATCTCCGGCAAGGAGCCGCAGGACGACACGCGGTGGGCGTTCGTCAGCAGCGAGGGCGGAGGAGAGCCGTACCCGGACGGTCATCAACCGCAGCTGTCGATGATGTTCGCGGCCGACGCCTTCCCGTCGCCGACCTCCGACGCCACGCGCACGCCCAAGCCGACTGTCACGCCCTCGGCGACGACCACCCCGGAGGCGACGCCTACCCCGAGCCCGACCGCGACCCCCACACGGACCCCGGCCGTGATGGTGACCCCCACGCCCGGCCCGGCCTACGTGCCTTACGCCGCGGCTCGCTTCTAGGCCGACTGACCGGAGCAAGAGAGCGTGATCCAACCTTCTAGGCGGCAGTCGCCGCGCGGCCCGCACGCCACTGCGGGCATCACCCCGGTCGAGCTGTCCAGATGAGCGGGTGGGCGCAGTCCGGCGAGTTCTGGGCTGTCGTCGCCGGCCTGCTTTGGGCGTTGGCCGTGATCCTCTACCGGCTCGCCGGCGACAAGGTGCCGCCGCTCACGATGAACCTGTTCAAGGGTGTGGTGGCGCTCGTCGTGTTCATCCCGCTCCTCGTCGCACCCGCGCTGATGGGCGCGGAGGGCGCCGGCTGGCCGGACTGGACCGCCGACACGTGGCTCAAGCTGATCGCCTCGGGGGTGATCGGCATCACGCTCGCCGACACCTTCTTCTTCGCGGCGCTGAACCGTCTCGGTGCGGGCCTTACCTCGGTCGTCGGCTGCCTCTACTTCCCGATACTGGCGGTGATGGCCAACATCGTGCTCGGCGACCAGCTCTCGACGGTGACCGTTGCCGGCGCCGGCCTGATCATCGCCGGCATCGTCCTTGGCTCGCTGGGTACGGCGGGGACCCGGAGCACCGAGGGCCTGTCGAGCCGTGACTTGGCGATTGGGGTCCTGTTCCAGGCGTCGGCGGTGCTGACGCTGGCCGTCAGCGTGGTAATGGTCACTGACATCGTTCGCGCGGAGCCGGTTCTCTGGACGACGTCGGTCCGCCTAGCGGCCGGCACGGCCGTGATCGCGCCCATCGTGCTCTTGGGTCCGCAGCGGCACGTCGCGCGCCTCCTCTTCCGCCCATCGCCGCTTTGGCGCTACGCGCTGCCCGGCGCGGTTCTCGGTGGCGCGCTGTCGAACCTGGCGTGGATTGCCGGCTTCGCGCACACGCAGATCGCGATCGCGGCCATCCTCAACCAGCTCGCCACGATCTACATCTTCGTGCTGGCGGCGGTGGTGCTCAACGAGCCGTTCACGCCCAGGCGCGCCGCGGCCGTCACGGCCGCCTTCGCCGGCGCCGCCATCATCATCGTCGCCGGCTAGGCACGACGCCCGATTCTCTCGGTGGGCGCGTTGGCCGTCTGCTAGAATTCGCTTGCGCCCCGGAGATGGAGATGGTCATGTGCAGTCACGCCCGCTGGATGGTCCGAATCGCGCTGGCATCGGCCATTGGGGTGCTCCTCGCGCTCCCGGGATCTGCTCCGTCCGCGGCGGCGCCTGGAGCGCCAAACCAGGGCCACTCAGGTAGCCAGGGCCAGCCGGGTGACCAGGGCCAGTCAGTCAACCAGGAGCAGCCCGGCGACCAGGAGTTCCTGGCCTTCATGCCGGCGGCATACCGCCCGGCCAAGCCGCCTCCGGCAGACGAGGGCATGATGTACGGCGGGGAGAACGTCCCGGCGCAGGGCGACCCGGCGGCACCTCTGACCATCTGGATGTTCTCCGATTACATGTGCCCATACTGCGCGAAGCTGGCGCGGCAGACCGTGCCCGGCCTGCGGGCGAACTACGTCGCCAAGGGCAAGGCCCGGATGGCGTTCGTCGACTTCAACATCCCGGACCACGGCGAGATCTCGCTCGTCAGCCACGAGGCGGCGCACTGCGCGCGAGAGCAGGGCCGCTACTTCGATATGCACGACGAGATCTTCCAGTACCAGGACGACCTCTACTACAACACCTATCCGCGCTACGACCCGGACACCTGTCGGACCGCGCTGACGCAACACGCGGTGAACATCGGACTGGACGGCGACTTGATGCGGTCGTGTCTCGACAGCGAGAAGTACAGGCCTATGATCTCCAGGCTGTTCGGCATCGCCAGGTCGATAGACGGCATTTACGGCACGCCGACCATGGTCATCGAGAGCGCGCTCGGCAAACGCAACCTGGTCGGCTTCTACAGCTACCTCGAGATGGAGGAGATCCTCGATCGCGAGCTGGCGCGGCTCGGGGCCACGCCGGCTCCGCAATTGAGCGGGCGGGCCTCGCGGTAGGGCGCGCCGGCTCCGCAGCAGAGCGGGCCAGCCGCCGTCGCTGTATGGCCCCGCCTTCGGTGCCGGCGCCGGGCTTGCCGTGCTTAGGACTCACGGCCGGTCCGTCAAGCCACGCCTGCTCCGCGGACAAGCCACTGGCGCTTCACGCCGCACCCGTCTTCCCGTACCCTATGCTGCTCGGGGCGGCTAGCGCTGCTCGGGTTGGTTGGCGCCGCGCCGTCGCTTTCTGTTGGCCCACGTCGGGACCCGCACGGGCCCGTGAAAACCGCGATCAGATCATCCACTAGAGCCCTTCCACGAGGTGAGATCATGAACAACACCCACGTCCGGATCCCAGAGCCCGTCAACGAGCCGGTGCTGTCCTACGCGCCGGGCACGCCGGAGCGCAAGGCGCTGGCCGATCGCGTTAGCCAGATGAAGGCTGAGCAGGTCGACATCCCCGCGATGATCGGCGGGAAGGAGGTGCGCACCGGCGACACGGTGGAGATCCGGCCGCCGCACGAGCTCGATGTTGTCCTGGGCACATATCACAAGTGCGGCCAGGCCGAGGTCGAGATGGCGATACAGGCGGCGCTCGACGCGCGGCAGGAATGGTCGCGAATGCCCTGGGCCGACAGGGCGGCCATCTTCCTGAAGGCGGCGGAGCTGCTCGCCGGCCCGCGCCGGTTCACGGCCAACGCGGCGACGATGCTCGGTCAGAGCAAGAACGCGTTCCAGGCCGAGATCGACTCGGCCTGCGAGCTCATCGACTTCTGGCGCTTCAACCCCTACTACGCGCAGCAGATCTACGAGCAGCAGCCCATGTCGGGGGCGGGCATGTGGAACCGCATGCAGTATCGCGCACTCGAGGGCTTCGTGTTCGCGCTGCCGCCGTTCAACTTCACGTCCATCGCCGGCAACCTGCCAACCGCGCCGGCCATGATGGGCAACACCGTGATTTGGAAGCCGGCGTCTACGGCGGTGTACTCCGGATACTACATCTACAAGGTGCTTGAGGAGGCGGGGCTGCCGCCCGGCGTCATCAACTTCGTCCCGGGCAGCGGCTCCCAGGTGGGCGACCCGGTGCTGGCGTCGCCGCACCTGGCCGGGCTGCACTTCACGGGCTCGGTGGGGACCTTCAACTACATGTGGCGCCACATAGGATCGAACATCGGGCAGTACCGCACGTATCCCCGGATCGTGGGTGAGACCGGTGGCAAGGACTTCATCGTCGCGCACCCGTCGGCTGATGTGGCGGCCTTGGTTGCCGCCGCCGTTCGCGGCGGATTCGAGTACCAGGGGCAGAAGTGCTCGGCCGCGTCGCGGATGTACGTGCCGGACGGGATGTGGCCCGAGTTTAAGGATCGCCTCGTCTCCGAGCTGGCCACGATCAAGATGGGCGTGGTCGACGACTTCGGGAACTTCATGAACGCGGTGATCGACGCCAGCGCCTACCGCGACATCACCGGCTACATCGACGACGCGGCGGCTTCGGATGCCTGCGAGATAATCGCCGGCGGCGGCTACCGCGACAACGACGGATACTACATCGAGCCGACCGTGGTGCAGGTCAGCGACCCCAGGTACAAGATCATGCAGGAGGAGATCTTCGGTCCGGTCCTGTCCATCTACGTGTACCCGGAGGACCAGTGGCTGGAGACGCTGGCGCTCGTGGACGGCACGTCGCCGTTCGGCCTGACGGGCGCGGTGTTCGCCCAAGAGCGAACCGCGGCGATAGAGGCGGCCAACGCGCTCGAGGGTGCGGCCGGCAACTTCTACATCAACGACAAGCCGACCGGGGCCGTCGTCGGGCAGCAGCCGTTCGGAGGTGCGCGCGTCTCGGGCACCAACGACAAGGCCGGCTCGTACCTGAACTTGGTGCGGTGGGTCTCCGCCCGATCCATCAAGGAGACCTTCAACCCGCCGAAGGACTACCGCTACCCGTTCCTAGGCGCCTGACGGCCCGGGGAGACTCGACATAACCACAGCCCTGACATTCCTGTTCACCGACATAGAATCGAGCACGCGCCTCTGGGAGCGCGCGCCCGGGGCCATGCGAGAAGCACTGGTCCGCCACGACGAGATCATTCGGGACGCGATCGAGGGGAGCGGCGGCCGCCCGTTCAAGTACGTGGGCGACGCGGTGTACGCGGTCTTCGAGGACGCTTCCGGGGCTGTCGCGGCGGCGCTCGCCGCCCAGCGCGGCTTGCTGGCCGAGGACTGGCCTTCCGGCGCGCCGGTTCGCGTCCGCATGGCGATGCACACAGGCGAGGCGGTCGAGATCGACGAGGACTTCGTCGGCCCGACCCTGAACCGCTGCGCCCGGCTGGTCGACGCGGCCCATGGCGGGCAGACGCTCCTGTCGCTCGAGACGCGTGAGGCGCTGCCGGAGGAGCTGCCCGACGGCGCCTGGCTCGATGACCTGGCCGCGCACCGGTTGCGGGACCTGGCTCGCCCGGAGCGCATCTTCGAGCTCCGCCACCCGGAGCTCAAGCACGGGTTCCCGCCGCTGCGCACGCTGGATGAGCTGCCCAACAACCTGCCGATCAGGCGCAGCGCGTTCGTCGGGCGGTCGCGCGAGATGGCCAAGGTCAAGGAGCTGCTGAGCGACACGAGCCTGCTGACCCTGGTCGGCACCGGCGGGAGCGGCAAGACGCGCCTGGCGCTGCAGGTGGCCGGCGACCTGGCCCACACGTATCCGGACGGGGTGTGGTTCGTGCCGCTCGGGTCGCTCGAGGACCCGCGTCTGGTGCCACAGCGCGTCGCTTCGGCCATCGGCCTGGCGGAGGAGGCGGGACGCAGCTCGCTCGACGTCTTCGTCGACTACGCCCGACCGCGGCGCCTGCTGCTGGTGCTCGACAACTGCGAGCATCTCATCGACGCGTGCGCCGAGCTGGCTCTGACCCTGATCGAGTCCGCGGCCGACATCCAGGTGCTGGCCACCAGCCGCGAGCCGCTGGACATCGACGGCGAGACGACCTGGCGCGTCCCCTCGATGACGTTGCCCGACCCGGTGGAGACGGCCGGGCTATCCGACGTGGCCTTGGCGTCGGTGGCGCCGCAGTACTCGGGAGTGCGGCTGTTCGCGCTGCGGGCCGAGATGGCCGATCCCGACTTCCGGATCGAGCCGGACAATGTTCGCGCCGTGATCGAGATCTGTCGCCGCCTCGACGGCATGCCGCTGGCGATCGAGCTCGCGGCGGCGCGGGTGCGGGTGATGACGGTCAGCCAGATCCTCGAGCGCCTCGATGACCGGTTCCGGCTGCTGACCGCCGGCCGGCGAGGCGCCGTTCCCCGCCAGCGCACTCTGGGAGCGCTCATCGACTGGAGCTACGACCTGCTCTCGGCCGACCAGGCTGCCCTGCTGCGGCGGCTGTCGGTGTTCCGCGGCGGCTGGACGCTCGAAGCCGCGGAGCGCGTGGGTGCCGGCGGGGACATAGACGGCGCCAACGTCCTCGACCTGTTGTCGCAACTGGTCGACAAGTCGTTGGTGCACGTGCACGAGCAGGAGGCTGCGACTCGCTACGTGTTGCTCAACACCATCCAGGAGTACGCGTGGGAGCGCCTCGTCGCCACCGACGAGGTCGCCGCCGTGCACGAGCGGTTCGTGAGCTTCTGCATCGATTTGGCCGAGAGCGCGGCGCCCGAGCTCGCCGGGCCGGACCAGGCAGTGTGGCTGGACCGCCTCTCGGCGGAGCACGACAACTTCCGCGCGGCGCTCGCTTGGTGCGTCCGTGAGGCGCGCGGCGACCTGGGCGACGACCGTCGGGCGCGGGCGGCGCTTCGATTGGTGACAGCGCTGCAGCGGTACTGGTGGTTGCACGGGCACCAGAGCGAGGGACGCTCGCGGATGGTGCAGGTCTTGGGCTTGCCCCAGGTGGGTGCGCCCACCCCGGAGCGTGGCCTGGCGCTCATCGGCGCGGGGATACTCGCTTGCCAGCAGGGCGACTACGAGGATGCGCGCGCTCTGACCATCGAAGGTCTGGAGATAGAGCGGGCGGCCGGAGACGACGCGGCGGTGGCGACCGCGCTCGCGACGCTGTCATCGGCCGCCCGGGAGCAAGGAGACCTCGAGTCGGCCAGGGAGCTCGCCGAGCAGAGCCTGGCGCTGCGCGAGGGGCTCGGCGACGACGACGGCGTGGCCGACGCGCTGCACAGTCTCGGTCACCTGGCTTACGAGCAAGGCGACTTGGGCGGGGCGGCGGACGCGTTCGCGAGCAGCCTGGAGCTGCGACGAGGCATAGGTGACAGGCAGGGTATCGCTGCGTCACTGAACGCACAGGCGTCGGTGGCGTACGCCAGCGGCGCGCTCGATGAGGCCAAGCGTCTGTACCTCGAGAGCCTCAGCCTCGCCCGGGCGCTCGGCGATCGGCGTGGCACGGCCTTCATGCTCAACAACCTGGGCCGACTGGCCCTCGACGACGGCGACACGCGCGTCGCGCGGCGCTACCTCGAGGAGAGCTTGGCGCTCAAACGCGACATGGACGACAAGCGCGGGGTCGCGAACTCGCTATCGAACCTCGGCGACGTGGCTGTCGCCGACGGCCAACTTGACCAGGCCTTGCGGCTGTTCGTGGAGAGCCTCGAGAAGCGGAGGCGCCTGGGCGACCTGAGCGGTATCGCCGAGTCGCTCGACGACCTGGGGTGCTGGGCGTTGGCCGTCGGACGGCCCGAGCAGGGGGTGCGGCTGGTGTCGGCCGGCGAGAGGCTGCGCGGGGAGATCGGCGTGCCCTTGGCACCGTTCGACCAGTCAGCGCACGCTGACGTTCTGCATGAGATGCAGACTACGCTGGGCGACGCCGCCTATGAGACGGAGTGGCGCTCGGGTCAGCAGATGAGCTCCGACGAGGCGATCGCCGCGGCCCTTGCCCTCGGCGAAGTGGCCGAGAGCTCGATCTGACGAGCCGGACGCGAGCGGCGGCTACCGGGTCGGGCTGAGGGCTCGATCTGACGAGCCGGACGGGAGGAGCGGCTACCGGGTCGGGCTGAGAGCTCGACATGAGGAGCCGCCTGCCATTCTGCGACTGCCGGTTGAGGCTGCGGGTGCCGCCGGCCCGGGCTCTCCGCCGTCCGTGACCAGCACGTTGTCGATGTAGCTCCAAGTGTTGTACCACTCGGCGCCCGGGGCGCCGCTGCGGCCGTTCCAGCTGGCGAAGCGCAGCGTGACGGTCTGCCCGCGCCAGCGCGACAAGTCGATCGAGTGGGTGCGCCAGCCTATCTCGTGCCGGACGCCCAGGTCGGTCGACGTCCAGTTGCCGTCGACGTAGATGTCCTCGCCGTCGATCGAGACCGACAGCTCGTCCCACACGGTATCGGCCGGCTCTTCGGCCATGTCGTATGTGACAATGCGATAGGCGAACGACAGCTTCGGGACACCCGACGCGGGAACGTCCACCGACTGCTCGACCCACGCCGAGCCGACGGGGATCGGCGTCTCGCCCAGGTGTCCCGGACCTAGGCTCGGATCGCCCAACAGCGCGGCGAAGGCGCCGCCGATCGGCGCAGTGCCGTCATCGAGCTGGTCGACGACATCGCGCGGCAGCTCTCCGCCGTCCGTCCAGCAGTCGCCGAAGTGCCCGGTCTCGAAGCCGGGGTCGCAGACGCGCGTGGTCGGCAGCGGCGTGGCCGTGGGACCGCCCGGCGTCGGCCCGCCCGGCGTGGGGCCGCTGGGCGTTGTTGCTGCCGGCGTGGGACCTCGTCCGGCTGAGTACGCGATGGGCAGGTGCGCCAACGAGCGGCTGGCAGGCGTGGGAGGCGTCGGCGCGCCGGTGGGCGGCGGGCCCTCCACCAGCTCCAGCGTATAGCGCATCTCGCAGCCGCCGCTCGTCGACGCGGCGTCCTGCGCCATCACGAAGTAAGTCCCGTCGGCCGGGCACGCCCACTCGATTCGTGACGCCGGCGCGGCGGAGGGGTCGTCGTCGTTCGTCGCGAGCACGGTCACGCCGTCCGTGCCGTAGAGCGTAAGGGCCGTGTCCACCGCCGCCGAGAGCGAGTGCGTCAGCAGCCCGTAGTGCTCGCCCGACCGAGCCGCGAACTTGGCGAAGTCCTTGTCGCCGGCCTCGTGGAACGTTCGCGCCTGCTGCTCATCCGCGGCTATCTCCTTCGCCTCGAACCACACGTTGTCGGGCTCGAACTCGTCGCGGCAATCCTCCGGCGTCGCCGACGGAGCGGTGGGCGTCGGCTCCAGATCCGTCGGTATCGCGGTCGCGGTCGGCGTGGTTGTACCGGTCGGCGCGACCGTGCCGGACGGCGTGCCAGACGGGGTTCCGGACGCCGTGCCGGTGCCTGGCGGCAGATCGGTCGGCGGAGTGCCGCTCGTGCCGGTCCCGGGTGGCGCCGCCGTGGTGGGCAGGGCCCAAGTCTCGGTGGCCGTGGGCTCGACGCACGGCAGAAGCTCCAGCGCCCACGTGTCCCTCTTCCACTCACCAGGTCCGTCCCACCCGGAGTACGCGATCATCCGGCGCCCGATCAGGTCGAGCTGCGCGACGTGGCTGTCGCGCGGCGTCGGCCGCGAGCCCGTCGTGTCGACGCGCTCCCACGCCTCCGAGCCCAGCGTGTCCAGTGACAGCGCCCAGACGTCGCTGGTGCTGCGATCGCCCGTGTAGTTGTACCCGCCGAAGACCAGCATTCGCTCGTAGCCGGGACACGCGTCGTAGACCGCCGAGTGCCAGGCCACGGCCAGCGGACGCCCGTCCGGCGTCAGCTCCGTCCACGCCTCCGCGCCGGGCGTGAGGTCGAGCGCCCACACGTCCTCGAGCGTGGTCAGCACCCGCCGCTCGCGATTCCACCCCCCGTACACGATCATGCGGTCGTTGCGGGCGTCGTAGATTGCGCTGTGCCCGTCCCGGTTCTTCGGCGGGTCTCCTGCGGGTACGATCTGCGTCCAACCCTCGTGTCCTTCGCGGAAGTCGAAGGCCCACACATCGTCGTACGTGACGGTGTTGCCACGGTCGGTGACGCTGTAGCCGCCGTAGAGGATGGCGCGGTGCACGGGCTCGGGGGCGTCCGGCAGATGCTGAGTGACGAGGCTGGCGGCCATGCGTCCCGCCGGGTGCGGCTCACCGCTCGGGTGCTCGATCCACTCGCCGCCCTCGCGCGCCTTGAAGTCCAGCAGCCACGTGTCGTAGTAGTACCCGCGCTGGTCCTCGTAGTAACCGCCGAAGATCAGCATGCGCTCCCCCTCCGCGTCGTACGTCGACGCGGGACGGCGACGGTAGTACGGCGCCTGGCCGTACGGGCGCAGCAGCGACCATGTCTCGTCGCCGGGAGTCATGTCGAGAGCCCAGACCGAGTTGTGCACCTCCTCGTGGTCTTCCTCCCACGCGGTTCCGGCGAACACGAGCATGCGGTTGTTGGCCGGGTCGTAGGCGCTGGAGGCGCCGACCAGGCCCTGCGGAGCACGGCCCCCCGGGCGCAAGAGCTGCCAGCGGTCCAGTTGAGCGCGCGCCGTCCCGGCGACGGCGGCCGAAGCCGCGAAGAACAGCGCCAACGCGGCCGCCGCCCACAGGCGCCGCTCGGACCGAACGCGTCCGCGGCTACTCGCAACCGATCGCATCATGGCGCACGCTCCTAGAATCGAATAGGCTCTCCGTTGATGGAGACCGGTCCCGGCACGGACTCGGCGCGTCCGCCGAGCACATGGCCGGAGCCCAGGTACGGCAGGAACAGGTCGACCGGGCGATCGACCGCCGGACGGATCACGTTGCCGCCCACGGCCACGCCGTCGACGAGCTGGATCAGCTCGATGTACGGTGGCTCGGCATCTGGATCGCCGGTGACGGTAATCGTGAACTGGCTGACTTCCTCGCCCTCGTACGGGATCCGGTCGATGACGACCTCGAACTCGGTATCGGCCTGCTGCGCGGAGCTGACGATCCGCCCCCCGAAGTCGACCGATTTGTTCTCGTCGTTGATCTCGCCGGTGGTAGCGCCTCCGTTGCGCTGCCAGCGATCGAAGAGGTCCTCGTCCTCGAACTTCATGCTGCCGCGGCTCGAGCTCGGCCAGTTCTTGACGTTGAGGGACCACGTGCCGTGCTCCTTCACCCGCCCGCGGCTGCCGCCGCCCACCGTCGACGTTGTCGAGCCGCCGGCTCCGCCGTCGACGACCTGCAGGTTGCGCTGGCACAGGTTGTTGTCGAACGGCACGTGCCCGTCGAACTTGATCGGGTCGTCTTCGGCCTCGATGCGGATGAGGAAGCACATGTGCCCGTCGCGGGCCGGCAGCCACGGGATGGCTACGACCGCGGTCTGCCCGGCCGCGAGCGCGGCGATGTTCGCTGAGCCGATCTCGGGCACCCAGTCCACCGGCCACCTGATGTTGGCTGCCCCCGGCGCGTCGTACGCGTGAACGGTGATCCCGGTCAAGTCCGCGTCGCCCCTGTTCCGGACCCGCACGTAGAGGTAGTTCGTCTGCCCGGCGATGGGGTTCTGGTGCGCCGCCACTCCGTCGCGGCTGTGACGCACCCAGATGTCCGGGCTGTCCCACCACGGCTCGCCCGCGCCGTTCGACGGCACTGATCCGTCGTCGGTCGGATGGTCGCGGCACATCGCGTCGGGATGGCGGTTCTCCGGCGCCAGCACGGTCACCTGCGGGATCGGATAGGTCAAGCTCCCCGGATCGCCCTGCGAGTTGGTGAACGTGGCGACGGCCGACTCGTTCGTCGGCCATGTGCCGGGCGTTCGGGTCATGCGGACACGGTAGCTCCACACCAGCGTCTCGATGCCGAGACGGGGGATCCGCCACGTCAGCGTCTTCCCGTCCGGGCTCACCTCTGGCAAGGGCGTGCCCGTGAAGGAGTTCGGCACGAGCGTGACGTAGTCAGACAGCCGGTCGACGATCACGATGTTCGTTGCCGGCGAGCCGCCGATGACGCCGGCGATCTGCTGGTAGATGGCGTCGAGCTTCCCGGCATCTGGGGCGAAGAAGTAGTCCGCCGGCGAGCTCGCCAGGCGAGTCATCAGGTCAGGATCGACGTCGCTGCCCAGCCCGATCGTGAACACGCGCGTGCCGGCCGCCTTGGCAGCGTTGGCCTCGGGCTCGGTCTGATCGGCCTCGACGTTTGGATTGCCGTCGGACAGCAGGATCATCACCGGCTGGTTACCCGGCGTGCCGTTCGTCGCCAGCTCCGCCTGCGCCGTGCGAATCCCGTCGGCGATGTTGGTCTCGCTGCCCGGGCGCAAAGCGTCGATGGCGTTGCGGATGGGACCGGCGTCCTGCGTCAAGCCCGACCGACGCACGGCCGACGTCGAGAACGACACCAGGCCCACTCGATCGGTGTCGAGGTCGAGTCGGTCGATGAAGCCCTTCGCGGCCGCCTGGGCGTTCGTCAGCTTGCCGTCGTTGTCCATGCTGCCGGAGTTGTCGATCACCAGCATTACGTCGGCCGGCCGGCGACTCGGCACGCACGAGCCGTCGAGCCCGGTCAGGCTGAGGAAGACCGTTGTCTCGCCGCCTGACGGCACCACGTCGGGATCGGCCCACTTGTTGCCCTCGATGCGGCACGGCGGCCCGGACGAGCAGACCCAAAGGTGCAGGCCGTCGAGCAGCACGCTGGGCTGCCAGCCGCGGCTCTGCTTGTGCAGGTGAAGGACCAGGGCGACCGTTCGTCCGCGAACGGCGTTGAGCTGGGCTGGGGTCAGGTTGTACGTCGGCGAGTCGACCGCGCAGTCGGTCGGCAGCGTCGGGTCGAACTCCCAGAGCCGGACCACCTCGTCCATCAGCTCGACGTCGTACAGCGACGCGATGAAGAAGTCGCCGCTGCGGACCGCCGGTGTGCCCACCGAGTTGAGCACGCGGACGAAGTTGTCGACGCTGAAGCTCAGGCCGTCGAGCTCGGGGGGGATGTCGTAGAACTGGTACAGCTGCTCGTCGGTGATCGCCGATGCCTGGCCCACGAACTGTGCGGAGAAGAAGCCCTGGATGGCCGACGTCGTGACGATGTCGCGGCCGGCGGTGCTGTAGCCGCCCCAGCTACGACTGGCCTTCTCGAAGTCACCGTTCCGGACGTAGTCGAGGTCCGTGCAAGAGGGCGTCACCTCGGGCCGCACCGGCGGGCACGTCTCTGGCGGCAGCGGCGTGATAGTCGGCGTGCGGTGGGTAGGGGTGACCGTCGGCGTGGCGCACCACGCCGGCACGTTGATCGTCACGCCCTGGCTGCCGTACACGGCGCCGTCGCCGATCGCGCGCACGGCGAATTGGTGCACGGTCCCTGGCGGCGTGCCGAGCGGCACCGTGATGTCGACGTCGAACGTCAGGTCCAGGCCCGTCGGTGGGATCGACAGGTCCGTGTAGGCCGGCGGGCTGACCGTCAGCCACGACTGGTACTGCGGCGGATCCGCGACCAGCTCCAGTCGTGATATGTGGCTCCCGGCGGAGCTCACGAGGTTCTGGATGACGGACGGCAGGTTCGCCGCGTCGGTCAGCGGCACGGCCGCGCCGCCGGCCCCGGTCCAGCTCGCCCACTGGCCCCAGTACGTCACCAGGTTGGCTTGGCTGGCGCTTCCGGGGCCGCCGCTCACGACGTAGAGCAGCGTGGTCTGGTTCGCGCGCATCGAGTCTAGCGTGGACTGCAAGTCGAGGTCGTCGCTGGTGCCGGACACGCCGTCTCGGCCTGGGTCGAGGACGCACCCGAGGGACGTGCCGCCGCACCACGTGCGGCCCGGGTTGATGGGCGGGTTGACGATGCGCTCGTTCAGGTTGTTGTCGTGCGACACGTCGTCGCCGAACATAACCACGAACCGCCGCGCGTGCGTGCGCCAGCCGACGCGCGGGTCGGCGTAGCTCTCGTACAGCGCCCGGGTGTACGCCTCGTTGGAGTCGTTGCCGCCGTTCGCGACCGTGGCGTTGATGGCCGCCTCGACCGCCGCGCGATTGGCCGTGATCCGCTGGCGCAGCTGATACGGCCAGTCGCCCGACTCACCGAACGTCTCGAGGGGGTAGTCACGCAGGTCGACGACGCCGAACTGGACGTCGGGAATAAGCGCCGCCAGGTTCGACATGATCGTGACGGCGTTGGCCTGGGCCGAGTCGAGCACCGGCTGCATGCTGCCGGTCGTGTCGAAGGCGAAGAGGATGTCCGCCCGGCCGGGCGCCGGTGCGACGTGGATGTGCTTGGTCTCCTCGAACGTCTCGCCCGGGCACAGGGTGGCGACGGCCTCGGGCGTTCCCGTCGGCGTCGGGGTCGCCGTCGAGGTGACCGGCGCGGTGACCGTCCCGCAGACGGGATCGATGAGCACCGGCACTTCCCTGTAGCCCTGATAGCGACCCGACGTGGCGTCGTGCACCAGCAGCCTGATCACGTGATCCCCGACCGGCACGTCGGCCGGGACGTCCACGGTCAGCACGAAGTCGCCGGGCGCGGTGCCGGACTGCTGCTTCCACGCCCACACGACGTCGTACTGCGCCAGCTGCCCCTCGAGCGTCACCGCCTGCGAGGGCAGCGACGTGCCGATGTGCGTGAACACGCTAATGGTGGAGCCGGGCGTGTAGCACTGCCGATCGGTCGTCAATGTGTCGATGGTGGCGGTCGGCGTCTCCCTCTCCACCGACAGCACGACGTTGTCCACGTAGGCGCCATGCCGCGTAGTCACCGTCGAGTCGGAGACAAATACGAGGCCGATCCAGACCTCCGGCTCGCCGTTCCACTTGGTGAACTCGTAGCTGTCGGACACCCATCCGTACTGGTCGGCGCTCGGGTCGGACGGCCAGTCGCCCGCCCACAGGTTGCCGTCCATGTCGGACGGGTCGGTGAACGAGACGACCCGCAGCTCGTCGCGCTTGTCGCTGCAGTTGACGCCGACGCACTCGGTGTCGACATACAGGTCGAGCTCGACCATCGCTCGGGTCACGTCCGTGAAGTCGAACGGGCCGGCGAGGGCAACCGACACCAGGTTGTTGGGGTACTGGCTTCCGCAGCTGAGCAAGGAGCCCGTCGCTCCGCCGCCGATCGCCCACGCGCCCGTAGTGCGGTCCTTGCCGTAGCAGCGGTCGGCCCAGTAGTACTCACCGTGGGTCAGGTCGTCGTTGTCGAAGACCTGCCACGGCGACACGGGCCACGTACCCTCGAAGTCCTCCGAGAGGAGCACGTCGCTGAGCGCGGTGGTCCCGGATCCCAGCTTGATCGTCGGGGCGTCGAGCAGCGTCGGGTCGATCTCCATCGAGAAGTTCCCGTGCCCCTTGAGCCGAGTGGGCTCGTCGAGCTGGCGCCCGGACGCGGTTGGCACTGCGGCGACTGCTGCGGCAACTGCCGCGGCAAAGATCAACACGAGCGCGAAGAACGTGACGCGCGATGTCCTGCCGTGCTGGCTGGCTGTGAGCATTGCTCCCCCTTGGCAGTGCCGGATATGCAGTTATCGGGATGTTCGCCCGGTCAATGCGATCGCGAGCGAGACCGCCCGCCACGTGGCCGCGTGGGCTAGCGGCCCGCCGCGCCCGCTACAGTGTCGCGGCGTCGAGTAGGCTAACACAGTGGCCGGAGACGGGCAACCACCTCGGGCGAATCGAGTGCGGCTGGCCTTTTGCATGACGGACGTGATAGCATGGCGGCGTTCTAGGCGCCGGTCCACATCGGTCTCCGGCTTCGCAGCACACGCGGTGGTGACACCGCGGACCACATCCGAGGAGGACTGATGCCCACGAAACGCCCTGACGGCGAAACCCAATCCCCCACCCCCACTACGTACTCTCCGCGCCGGCCCAGGCACGGCGCGGGGGTCACGCGGCCCGCGGCCGCGTTGCGGGCGCTCACGCTCGTGGCGGCCGGCCTGCTCGCCATCGGCCTCGTCGTGGCCGGCACGGGCGACGTCGCGCGAAGCGCGCCGAGCGCGCCTAGCGTAGAGAACGTCATGGGCTCGTCCGGTGCGCCCGCCGTCGAGGTGCTTGGCGGCTCGGGCCCGGTCGACTGGAGGGCGGTCGGTGCCTGGCCGCTGCTCCGCAGCGGGGTGGATGGGGACCCGCCGCTGGCGGAGGGCGGCAACGACCAGCCGCTGGCTCGCGGCGACTACGACCAGCTGCTGCGCGAAGGCTACGAAGACCAGCTGCTGCGCGACATCGCGATTCGCGACGACTACTTCGAGCCCCAGGTGGTCACCGTGACGGTGGGCGGCATCGCCCGCTGGACCAACCTCGGCTCACACGTCCACTCGACCACAAGCGACGACGGCCTGTGGACGGCCACGCTGCCGCCGACGGCCGAGTTCAGCGTGCGGTTCCTCTCGCCGGGCGTCTACGGCTTCCATTGCCTGTACCACGACGAGCCCGGCAGTCACGGCCAGGTGGTCGTGCTGTCCGGGCCCGCGGCGACCGAGACCGCGACACCGGAGCCTTCGCCCACGTGGCAGATCCCGACGCCAGAGCCGGGCAGCGGCGAGATCGTGTTCGACTACTTCGCTAACGAGGCCCTGCGCGACAAGACGGAGCTGTTTGTGGTGAACGGCGACGGGACGGGCAAGGCGCAGCTGACGTTCACTAGCGACAGGGCCGAGGCGCAGCCGAGCTGGTCGCCCGACTACCGCCAGGTGGCGTACACGACCAGCCGGGCGGATCGCAGCTCCGACCCGTGGCAGATCGCCGTTCTCGATCGGGACACGGGGCAGAGCCGCATCATCACGTCCGGTCCTGACGAGTACGAGCCCGACTGGAGCCCCGACGGCTCGCGGATCGCCTACACCAGCCTGTCCGGCATGGGGACGTCGGTGATCGTGTCGGAGATCAGGACGATCGCGCCCGACGGGATCATCGCGCGCATCCTCATCAGGATGCTCAGCCCATCGTACACCTTGATGAACCCGACGTACTCGCCCGGCGGGGCGCAGATCGCGTTCACCGTCGGCTCCGACTACTCGGGCGGCGAGCTATACGTCATGGACTCAAACGGCCAGAACGTGCGCAAGATCTTCTCTCACGACTACTACAACGACATCGATCCGGCCTGGTCGCCCGACGGTCGCTACATCGCCTTCGCGTCCGGTCCCGTGTGGGGCAGCGTGAACAACACGATCCACTCGATCTGGCTGGTTGACCTCCAGTCCGGCGCGGCGGGCGCGATAGCGTCCGTGCCGACATGGGACCTGCGGCGGCCGGCGTGGTCGCCCGACGGCACCGAGATCGTGTTCAACGCGCGCTTCGAGACCGACCCGTCGCGCTACGCGCTTTACGTGGTGCCGATCGTCGGCGGGTCCGTGCGCGGCCCGCTCAGCGTCGGGGTGGAGCCCGACTGGGGCGCCAAGTCGCTGATCCTGCCGACGCCCGGTCCGCTGCCCACCCAGACCCCGACCGAGGTCACGCCGCCGACTCCGCCGGTGTTCCCGACGCTGCCGACGCCATTGCCGACGGTAGTGGGACCGACGCCGACGAACGTGCCTCCCCCGACGTTCCCGCCGCCGACCGACGAGCCGACGTCGACTCCGCCACCGACGAGCACAGAACCGCCCACGGTCGAGTTGCCGACGGAGACGGCGACCGCGACGGCAACGCCGGAGGCTACGTCGGGGATCTACATGCCTGTTGCCCACAACGGCAGCGAGCCCACGGACTAGCGCTAGCGAGCCGACAGGCCGGCGATCGCGAGGCCGCAGGGCAGCTCCGGCGATCCCACGGGCTATAGGAGGCCATCAGAGCTCTGCAA
>JBJYWW010000160.1:0-8729 GCA_046259645.1 Anaerolineae bacterium | reverse complement strand
CTGAGCACGGCTCCTACGACGCGGACCTGGTCGTGGCGGCCGCCGACTACCACCATGTCGAGACGAAGCTGCTGGAGCCGCGCTACAGGCAGTACTCCAGCGCCTACTGGGACTCACGAGTCGTGGCGCCGTCGGCGTTCATAATGTACATCGGGCTGAACAGGAAGCTGCCGGAGCTCGCTCACCACACGCTGTTCCTCCAGCACGACTGGATGAACCACTTCAACACCATCTTCAAGCGCCCGGCGTGGCCGGAGCGACCGTCGTACTACGTCTGCGCGCCTTCCAAGACCGACGACACGGTCGCGCCCGACGGCATGGAGAACCTGTTCGTGCTGGTTCCAGTGGCCGCGGGTCTCGACGACACACCTGAGGTCCGGGAGACGCTCTCAGCTGAGATACTCCGCGATCTGGAATCCCAGATCGGCGCCCCGATTCGCGACGCCATCGTCGTCTATCGCGAATTCGCCCACAACGACTTCGCCGCGGAGTACAACGCGTTCAAGGGCACGGCGCTAGGGCTAGCGCACACGCTCAGGCAGACGGCCGCCTTGCGCCCGCGTCGTAAGAGCGGCAAGGTCGACGACCTCTACTTCACTGGTCAATACGTGCACCCGGGCGTCGGTGTGCCCATGACCCTGATCTCGTCCCAGATCCTTGCCGAGGAGCTGAGCTCATGATATCGCAGAAGATCTTCTCGACGTTCCGTCGGGGTAGCCGGACGTACTTTTACTCGAGCGTCTTCTTCCCGCCTGACGTGAGGGATGACGTATTCAAGCTATATGCCTTCGTGAGGCTAGCCGACGACTTCATCGACCAGGCGGAGCAGGACATCGACGGTTTCGAGGCCTTCGTCGGCAGGTATCGCGAGGCGATGGGAGGGCAGCCTACCGGCGACGACGTGGTGGACGGCTTCGCGGAGGTGGCGAGGCGCAGGAGCTTCGATCCGGGCTGGGCGGAGAGCTTTTTCGCCGCCATGCGCCGAGACACCACCGACAGCGACTACGAGGCGCTGGACGACGTCGAGAGCTACATGCACGGGTCGGCCGAGGTGATCGGGCTGTTCATGGCCCGGATACTCGACCTGCCGGAGGAGTCATACAAGTCGGCGCAGCTTCTCGGCCGAGCGATGCAGTACGTCAACTTCCTCCGCGACGTGGACGAGGACCAAGGACTCGGCCGCACGTACATACCGCGGAGTGTTCGCGCTGCTTACGGCTTCGAGGAGCTGACCCCGGAGGCGGCCTCATCGGGCACCGTCCGCTTTGCCGCGATGATGCGGGGTGAGATCGATCGCTACCGGCGTTGGCAGATGGAGGCCGAGCGCGGCTATGCCTACATCAGGCCCCGGTACCGCATACCGGTCCAAACCGCGGCCGACATGTACAAGTGGACCGCGGACGTGATAGAGCGCGATCCGCTGGTCGTCTTCGATCGCAAGGTGAAGCCGTCGGTTGCCCGCGTCGTGGCCCGCTTGGTCCGCAACGCGGCAAGCACCGCTGCGGGGCTGGTGCTCGAGGCGTCGCCGCTGAGCGGTCCGCGACGGTCGAGCAGCGACGCAAATGCGCGGCTGCGCGGAGTGCAGCCAGGTTGAGCGGCGCCAGACACCTACTGCGGATCAGCCGCCCGAGGTTCTGGCTCTATCTCGGAGGCACGTACCTGGTCGGCTTCGCCTTGGGCGCGGGCTCCCTGTCCGAGCTGGCTTCCCCGGTCTTCGGCGTGCACCTGCTTTACTTCCTGATTCCAGCCAACGTCTTTTTGTACGGCGTCAACGACCTGTTCGACGAGGACACCGACGAGCTGAACCCCAAGAAGGGTCGCGAAGAGCACCGGCTCCAAGCCTCGGAGAAGGCCACGACTCGATGGGCGGTCGCGATCAGCGGCCTTCTCGGCGTTATGCTCGCGGGCCTGCAGGCGTCCGGCGCCGGCGCGATGCTGATGGCCGCGTTCCTTGTCCTCGGCACGGCGTACTCCGTCCCGCCGGCTCGCCTGAAGGCGCGCCCCTACCTCGACTTCCTCTCGAACGTCCTATACGCCGTACCTGGACTGCTGGGCTACGTCCACGCCAGCGGCCATCTTCCGCCGGCCATCGCGGTTGCCGCCGCCGCGGCCTGGACCGGCGCCATGCACCTGTTCTCGGCGATCCCGGACATCGAGGCGGATCGGTCGGCCGGGCTCTCCACGACGGCCGTGGTCTTGGGGCAGCGCCGCTCGTTGATGGTGTGCACGGCCCTGTGGTCGGCCGCTGCGCTTGGCGCCGTCGCACTAGCGGCCGGCAGTGGCATCTTGGTGACCGCGCTCGTAGCCACGGCGGCCGCTGTCTACCCGGTGGCAAGCGCCTCGCTGCTCCGCAGGCCGGAGCTGGTCGCCGGCACCTACTGGCGCTTCCCGGCGCTGAACGGACTGATGGGCTTCGCGCTTTTCGTGATCGCCATGCTCGCGTGATCTACCTGGTCAGCGGGCTCCGAGGACTATCTCCAGGAAGCCCTGGAACAGGTCGCCCGTGACGAATCGATCCGGGTACAGCGGGTCCTGAAGCGCGGTCCGGCGGAAGTTGTTGTAGGAGGCGTGGATGCCCGCGGTCGGCAGATCGACGGACCTTGCGCCAAAGTCTTCGTAGCGACGCCAGCCGTTGAGCCCGAAGACGTAGAACACCCGATGGTCCGAGTAGTCGATGATCACCCGTCCGGGGTACTGCGGCGCCGCGGCGTCAAGTAGCTGCCACGACTCGCCGCCGTCCACTGAGCCGAGTAGGCGGTGGCCCCGCGAGACGAGGTAGAGCCGGTTCGGCTCCTCTGGATCGACGGCCAGCCCGTCGACCCACTTGTCGTCCGGATGGCCCGAGAGGCCGTTCGTCAGGCGCTGCCAGGTGACCCCGCCGTCCTCGCTGCGGCGCACGTGGTCGTACGACGCCACGTACACGACGCCGTCCCCCAGCGACACGATCGGCCCCACCGAGATGCTGCGATGGGTGAAGTCCTCGATCGGACCCGTCCACGTGTCGCCGCGATCCGTGGATCGGTACAGCTCGGCATAGCGTTCCTCGGCGGAGATCGTGTAGACGGCCCCCGCCCACAGGACGCCGGCGGGGTCAGCTTCGATGTCGAAGAACTGCCGGCCTTCGCCGGGGTCGAGCACTACCTGCCACGTCTCGCCCCAGTCTTCCGATCGCAGCACGCTCTCCATCCCGGTGTACACGATGCCCGGGGCCCACGTGTGCACGGCGATGGCGATGGCACGCGTTACGCGCGGGTCGTTGCTGGGACAGCGCCACTCGTGCCCGCGGTGTTTGCTGACGCAGAAGGCCACCCCGTACAGGTTGCAGTAGTAGACCGACGGATCGAGGTCGCTGATCGCGGTGGCCTGTACCTCCATCTCGGGCGGAATCTCCCCCGTCACGTCCTCGACCGTCCATCCTCCGTCCGTCGAGCGGAAGACGCCGTTGCCGCTGCCGAGGTAGACCGTGGCCGGGTCCGTCGGATCGAAGGCCGCCGACTTGACGAACCTTCCGGCGTGGTCCCCGACCGAATGCCACGACTCCCCGCCGTCCTCTGAGCGGAACAGCCCCGCGGTGGTGGCCGCCATCACGGTGTCAGGCTCGGACGGCGCGAAGTCGATGTCCCACACGTAGCCTTGCACCTGGTCGGTCAGGTCGGACCACGACCAATCGAAGCCGTCTGCGGAGGCGGCGTACTCACCAACGTGGATCCCGGAGCCGTGGCCCAGCACCACGCGATTCGTCTGCACGGGGTGAACTGCGACCACGCTGGCGCCTCTCCTGCCCTCACCAAGGGGTGTGTCGCGGCGCCAGTGCCGGCCGCCGTCTGTCGAGTACAGGAACCCGAGATACGGCGGCGCGACGAAAAGCCGCGACGCATCGGACGGGTCGATCGCCAGCGTCCAGGCGTCATTCTCGAGCTGGCCCGAGCCGGACCAGGAGGCGATGTGGCTCCAGGTCAGGCCGGCGTCGGCGTCTGCGTCCGTGGACTCGTAGATGCCGCCCGGGCAGCCGGAGGCGATGAGCCCGGCGAAGATGTGACTCGAGTCCTGCGGGTCCACCACCATCGCCACGACGGCACGCCCGTCGCAGACGTCGATGCCGGCGTTTATGTCCATCCACCCTGAGTCGCGACGGTACTTGTGCGCCTGGCCGCCGAAGTTGGCGTACAGCACGCCGCCGTCGTTGGGATCGATCGTCAGCAGGTTGCCGTGGGTGTGCCCCATCGACACGTTGGGGTGGTCCGGCAAGCCGGTGTTGTCCGCGAACCAGCTGCGGCCGCCGTCAATCGAGCGGTACATTCCGTGGGAACGGGTGAGAGCGTATACGGTGTCTCTGTCGAACGGATCCACCTGCAGGCCGACCACGCTCCAACTCGTCAGACCGTCGTTGCTCTCGGCCCAGGTCTGACTGGGCTCGGGCGGGAGGTCGGCAATCCGCGTTCCGACCAGCGGCAGGAAGACGCGGCTCTCATCGACGACTGCGCCAGCGCGAGCCGGACGGGCCACCGACTGCGGACCCCCGGCGTGCACGGGTCGGGCCGACTGTCGACCGGCCACGTATTCGGGACTGGACCACAGTCGACCGGCCACGTGCTCGGTGGTGGACCACTGTCGACCGGCCGCGGACGCCGGCGACCACGCGGCGCCAACCGCCAGCGCGACGCCCGCGAGCGCGGCGCCCGACAACGCAACGGCTGCAAGCGCGATGGCCGCAAACGAGCCGGAAGCCCTCGTCACCGTCATTCCGTGACCTCCATTCTGCCGTGGGCCTCCATCTCCGCGTAGACGCGCCTGACCGTGGTCTCGATCTCGGACTCGCGGACGCTCAGGTCCGCGATGCGGTAGCGCTTGGCCAGCTCCTGGATCAAGTCCGAGCCGCTCATGCCGTGCCTGTCAAAGGCGTACGTCACGCGCCTGCCCTGGCGCTCGACGACGGAGGCCCCGGGGACGCCGACCTCGGGGTAGTCGTCGGCCATGTCGACGACGATTTCGCGGTCTGCGCCGAATCGCGCATGCAGGGCATCTAGATCCCCATCGAACAGCAGTCGGCCGTCTGCAATCATCAGCACGCGCCGGCAGAGTTTCTCTACGTCGCCGAGGTCGTGCGTGGTGAGGACCACGGTCACGCCTCGCTCGCTGTTCATCTCGCGAACGAAGCCGCGGATTCGCTCCTTGGCCAGCACGTCGAGCCCGATCGTGGGCTCGTCGAGGAAGACAACCAATGGATCGTGCAGCAGCGATGCGGCCAGGTCGGCGCGCATCCGCTGGCCGAGGCTCAGCTGCCGCACCGGCGTCGACATGAACTCGTCAAGACCCAGCAGGCGCTCGAACCGATGCAGATTGGCGGCGTGCCGGTCGCGCGGCACGTCGTAGACGTGCCGCAGCAGGTCGAAGCTCTCCGACAGCGGCAGGTCCCACCACAGGTTGGTGCGTTGGCCGAAAACGACGCCGATGTGCCGAGTGTAGCGCACTCGCTCGCGCCAGGGCACGAAGCCGGCGACCGTGGCCGCGCCGCTCGTGGGCACCAGCACGCCGGTGAGCATCTTGATGGTGGTCGACTTCCCCGCACCGTTGGGCCCGAGGTAGCCGACCAGCTCGCCGGCCGCGATCTCGAACGAGACGTCCCTGACGGCGGGAACCAGTCGACGCTCGCGGGTCACCAGGTCGCGCAGCGCTCCGCCCACCCCGGGGCGGCGCGCGTGCGTGACGAAGGTCTTGGTGAGACCGGACACGCTGACCGCGGCGTCGCGCGACACCTTGCCGGCGTCGTGTGACTGGTAGCCCGGGCCGCGCTCCTCGGAGCGACCGTCGTCGCGCTCCACGTCGATCACGAGCCCGTGCTCTGATAGTGGCGCACGCCCACGCGCCAAGCCGCGATCCCGAACAGGAGGACCACGCCGCAGAGGGGGAACGCCAGAGCAGCATACGTGGCGGCATCCCCCATCGGGCTCGGCTTGCCGAGCAGGTACACGGCCGGGAAGTAGTTGACGAACGCCAGCGGCACCACGAACACGAACGCGCGCCGCAGCCACGGGCCGTAGATGTGCATCGGATAGCCGGCCATCTCCTGGCCGCCGTACGTGAGCACGTTGGTGGCCTCGACCGACTGAACGGTGAAGAAGCACACCGCGGCCTTCAGCAGGAGCAATCCCATGAAGAACAGCGCGCCACCGAGGACTGTCCAGCCCAAGAACGCCCACTTCCCCGGACCCCATTCGACTTCGAGCCACCAGAGCGCGAGCGCCAGCACCGTCCCTGCCTGCAACAGCCGCCCGGCCCGGCGCAGCGGGAACTGGCTGCCCGTCACTTGCAGGAAGGCGCCGCGCGGCTTCACCAGCACTTGGTCGAAGGTGCCGCGGCGGATGACCTCCTCGAAGTCCTCGAAGCCCGCGCCCAGGAACTGCGCCAACGCGAACGACACTCCGACGAGTCCATACAGCAGCGCCACCTCCGGCATCGTCCATCCCCCGATGTGGTCGAAGCGCGTGAAGAACACCAGGATGGTCACGAAGTCGAGCCCGGTCCCGATGAACGTGGCCAGCGACTCCAGGACGAACGACACCTTGTACTGCATCTGGCCCCGGGTCCGCGCGGCGGCCAGGCGCACGTACAGCGCGGCGCCGGACCTCCCGTCCGACACGGCCCGCCTCAACGCCGCGCCGACCGACTCGAGTCCGTCGCCGGCGCCAGTGGCTGGCGGCCCGGTCGCCCAAGCGCCGCTCATCCGCCCTGCACCGCTAGGCGCGCCACGCCGCGGCCGTACGCGAAGCGCGCGAGCGCGGCCAGACCGACCACCCACGCGGTCTGCACGAGCAACGCCGCGGCCAACTCACGACCGGTGAGCATGCCGAGCCAGAGCTCGATCGGTGTGTTCACCATGGCCGGGAAGGGCAGCAGCCGCACGAGCCCCTGCAGCCAATCGGGGAAGAAGGCGACCGGCACCAGGAAGCCCGACAGCAGCAGCACCGACATGTACGCCACGCGGCCGAGACCGAAGGCGTCAGTCGACCAGAAGGCGCTGACGTTCACCACGAACCGCCAGGAGAAGCTGATCAGCAGCGCTAGCAGCGCGCTCACGCCGAAGCCGGCCCACGCCGCCGCAGAGCCGGGCCAGACGATGTCGAACACGAGCGAGTAGGCCAGGAGGATGGGCACGCCCCGCGCCAGCACGTCGTGCAGCGCCCGCCCCAGGTCGCGAGCGAGCCAGAAGGAGTAGTAGTCGATCGGCTTGGTCAGGTCGGACGCGATGTCGCCGCTCTGTATCGTCCGCATGACGTCCCACCACCCGAAGAGCAGTAGCGGGGCGATGGCCGCCTGGGTCAGCGCGGTGTACGTCACCGCGTCCTCGATGGAGTAGCCGGCCACGACCGTCTTCCCGGCGCCCCGGTACAGCGCGATGAAGATGTACGCGCGCATCGCCCCGAAGAAGAAGTTGGTGACGAGGCCGGCCAGCGTGGCCGCCCGGTATGACACCATTCTCTTGAAGCTGGTCTGCGCTAGCGCCAGGTGCAGCATGCGGCACGCGCCCGCCAGGCCGCTCGCCTACTCGAAGTAGGCGATCGTCACGCCGTCGCCGCCCTCGCCCTGCTCGCCGGTCCGGCTGCGCACCACGTGCGGTTGGTGCCGCAGCATGTCCCGCACCGCGGACCGCATCGCACCCGTGCCCCGCCCGTGGATGATACGGACCCACGGGGCGCCGCTCAGCAGCGCCTGATCGAGGAAGTGATCGAGCCGGTCCAGGCCCTCCTCGACGCGCATCCCCCGCAGGTCCACCTCGATGCCGGTCTGCTCCGAGGCCTCGGCCCGGCTCAGTCGGACTCCCGCCTCGCTCACCGGCCCCGCTTCGGGGGCGTCCGGCAACGCCTCCAGATCGGTTATGGGCACGGTGAGGCGCATGCGACCTAGCTGAACCTCGGCCTGGTCACCCACGAGTCGGATCAGCTCGCCGGGCTGGTTCACCGAGATCACCCGAACCCGGGCACCGGGCCGAATCGACTCCGGCGGCGGCAGGGGCTCGGGCTCCGGCTCGGCCACCTCCTCCAGCGCCGCGGCCACCTTGTCGAGGCTGCTCGCCGCGGCGGCTATCGCGGCCGCCGTGGCCTCGTCGGATCGCGCGCGCCGCTCGATTCTGGCGATGGCCTCGCGCGCCGCCTCGAGCTCGGTCTCCGCCTGCCGGCGCGCGGCGGCGATGATGCCCGACCGCTCGGTCTGCACGTCGTGCACGGCGGTCTCGAGCTTGCCGGCCCACTCGTCTGCCTGCCGCCTGGACTCAGCCGCGGCCGCGCGGTCGTCGATCGCATCCCGCCGGGCGTCGCGGATCTCGGCCAGCATGTCCTCCATGACCACGTCGCTGGTGTCGAGCCCGCCGCGCGCCTGAGTCACGATCGCGCCGGGCAGCCCGAGCCGCTCGGCGATGGCGAGCGCATTGGAGCGCCCCGGCAGCCCGATTGTCAGCTCGAACGTCGGGCGCAGCGTCGCCGCGTCGAACTCAACCGAGGCGTTCCGAACGCCGTCCGTTGCGTGCGCGTACGCCTTGAGCTCGGAGTAGTGGGTCGATGCGATCACGGCGACCTCCCGCTCGCGCAGGTGGTCGAGCAGCGCGGCCGCCAGCGCGGCGCCCTCGGCTGGGTCCGTCCCCGCGCCGAGCTCGTCGAGCAACACGAGCGATCTCTCGGTCGCCGAGTCGAGGATGCCGATGATGTTGGTCATATGCGAGGAGAACGTGGACA
>JBJYWW010000159.1:0-8626 GCA_046259645.1 Anaerolineae bacterium | reverse complement strand
GTGACGGGCGCGCGCCGCGATCCGCTAGGCGTCGGACTTGGATGCCCGGTACTCCTCCAGCATCCGCTCGTAGACCTCTCCGAGCGTGTCCATCTCGCCCGCGGTCCCGGCTTCCGAGTCGGCGTCGCCCCCGTCGGCTTCCTCAGCGATCTCGACTGCATCTTCCTCGGCGACCTCGTCCTGCATCTCGCCGAGAGCGCGGCGCAGGGCCAGCTCGACAACGGTCGGCATCCGCTCCTCTGGCTCCTCTACGGCGTACTCGTCATCCGCATCGGGCGCCTCGGCGGCCGCCTCCAACCCCAGGTCGTTGGCCAGGCCGACCATGCTCAGGCTGATGCGCTCGCGATCGAGGTCGATCTCCTTCACGCGGACCTCAACGGTCGCGCCCGAGTTGACGATCTCGGTCGGCTTCTCGACATACCCGCTCGACATCTCCGAGATGTGCACCAGCCCCTCGGTGTCGGACGCGATGTCCACGAATGCGCCATACTTGGTGACCGTGGTCACGGTGCCGCTCAGCACGTCGCCCGCGTGCAGCTCCCGAATGGACCGCTTGGGCTTCTTCCGCATGCTGAGCGAGATACGGCCCTTACCGGAGTCGACGTCCTTGATCCAGACCTCGACCTCGTCGCCTTGCTGCACCTCGTCCGAGATCTCGCGGACCCGCTTCGATGGGAACTCGGTGACGTGCACCAGCCCGTCGGTGACCGCGCCGATGTCGACGAAGCAGCCGTACTTGGCCAGACCGACAACACGCCCCTTGGTCTCGGAGCCGACCACCAGGTCCGCGAGCTCCGTGCGTCGCCGCCCGCGCTGCGCGCGCTTCTTGTCGGGCTTGGCTGGCGTCGCGTCGTCGCCGGTCGGCGCGTCGCTCGCGGTCGGGCCATCGCCCGCATCGGGCGGTCCGCCCGCGGCCTCGTCGCTGGCCACCACATCGGGAGCGGCCTGAGCCGTCTCGTCGGCCACGGCAGCCTCGTTGGCGGCCGCGGCCTCGTCCGACGCCTCCGCCTGCGCCTGCGTGGTCTCGTTGTCGATCTCGGTCTCGGAAATCACGATCAGTGCCTTTCGGGGCCGGCAGCGCGTCGACACGCGGCGGTCGGCCGAGCCTTTGGTTTTCCCGTACGGAGGATGCCCGCGCGGCACGCGACACCCGCGCACCGCCGAGCGGAGCGCCAACGGAGAAGCCTATCACGGTGGACCTGCCCGGTCAAAGTCCGTCGCCTTGGAACGTCAGGCCCAGGCAGGAATGTCCCCTCGGCTCCCAGGATTGACAGGCTGGAGATGTCCCCTAGGCGACACTTGACCAACCGCGAGCGCGTCAGCATGTTTGGCGCCGCTGCCTATGCCCACCGATGGAGTCTCACGCGCGCGCGCCATCGTCCCTGCCGTAGCGTGCGCCGGCCTCGCGCTGCTGCTGTACACGCTGACGCTCGCGCCAACGGTGTACTGGAGCGACAGCGCCGAGCTTCAGCGGGTCGCCGTCACGCTGGACCTGCCGCATCCAACCGGGTACCCGCTCTACCTGCTGCTTGGTCGCGCCTGGGTGACGCTCGTTCCGCTCCGCGACGCCGCCTGGCGCATGAACTTGTTCTCCGCGGCGGCGGCGGCGGCGGCCGCGGGCCTGACTTCGGCGCTGGTGCAGCGATTGAGCGGGAGCGTCCCCGCGGCCGTGGCCGCCGGCGCCCTACTCGCGGTCTCGGCCAGCTTCTGGAGCCAAGCGGTGGTCGCCGAGGTCTACGCCCTACACGCGCTGCTGGTCGTGCTGATCCTCATCGCTGCGCTTCGAGAGCGACCGAGCCTCCCGGTCTTGGGCCTCCTCCTCGGGCTGGGCCTGGCGCATCACCGCATGACGCTGCTGCTCGTGCCGGGCCTACTGGTCTGTCTCGTCCTGCGCCGCGCCAGCGTTCCCCATGGCTGGCGCCAGCTCGCGCTCGCGGCCGTGGCATTCGTCGGCGCGCTCTCGCTATACGGCCTGACGTACGCTGCCGTCGCCTGGCCGAGCCGGCGCGCCTTCCTGGAGTACGTGCTGCACTCGGCGCCGCAGTTCTGGTCGGCGGACGGGGTTGCCGCGCACGCCGCGAACACGGTTTGGCCGGTCGTGAGTCAGCAGCTCGGCGGCGCCGGATTGGCGTTGGCGGCGATCGGCGCGCTGTGGTGCTGGCGGAGCGATCGGCCGTGCGGCCCTGCGACGGCCATCCTGTTGGCCTCGAGCTGGCTTCTCGGCGTTGGCTTCTTCCTGTTCTACCGGCCGCCGGACATGTTCTCCTTCGCCGGCCACTACCAAGTCGCCGGCGCGATCCTGATCGGCCTTGGCGTAGCAGCCGTCGTAGAGCGGACGGCCAGCTTGTCACGGCGCTCGCTCAGCCAGACCGCCACGGCGGCGCTCTTGGTCACGATCGGGCTGGCCATCGGCGTCCAGGGCGCCGTCGCGCTCGAGGCGGTGACGCAGTCGGACGACGAGTGGCTGTACCCGCGAGACAGGGCGGTGCGCATGCTGGCCGACGTGCAGAGCAAATCGGTCCTGGTGGCGGACCCGCTGCTCGGTCAGACCGCACGGTACTTGCGCGACGTGGAGGGCGTGCGCCCCGACGTCACCGTGGTCGTCGACCCCGACAAGGAACTCGCCGCCGCCGCGCGGCTCCTCGACACGGGCCGGCCGGTCTACGTCTGGGGCACCGGGTGGCGAGACGTCGTCGCCGGCTCGGGCATGCGGTTGGTGCCGGCCGAGCACAACAAGTTCGACGAGGGGCTCTTCAGGCTGCTGCCGACAGACTCGCCCACCGGCTGGCCCACAACCAGCCTCGGCGGCGCCGACACGGCCGACCTTCGAGGCCGAGCCGAGGATGGGACCGTCATCGCGCTAACCGACGTGCGCATCGGGCCGTGGCCGCTCGTGGCTGACGAGCTGGCCGGCGTCGTCACGTGCTGGACCTCCGATCCGTCCGAGCGCCTCGGTCGGCAGAGGCTGCGGCTGATCATCGACCCGGCGCGCGGGTGGCTCGATCACACGTTCCCGCAGTTCGAGGAGGCCCAGGCCACCGAGGTCGCGGGCGGTGACCTGTGCGTGCTGTTCGAGCTCGTCCTGCCGCCGGCGCCGTTCAGCGACGACGTGCCGGTGGAACTGCAGCTGACCGGTGAGGAGCCGCCGAGCGACGTTGAACTTGCCGCAGGATCGGTGCCCGTCGTCGCGTCGGGCGAGGGCGTGGATCCGGGCCGAATGAGCGCCGCGACGTTCGAGTCGGCGGTTCGAGGCGGCGACCAGCTCGCCCGCGCGATCGCAGGACGCAACGGCCCAGACGCGCTCGCGCGCGCCGGCAACGCGCCCACTCCGGGCACGCTGCTCGGGATTGCGCATCCCGGCGACACGCGCCCCGGGGTCGGTGTGCCCGTGACCGCGTACTGGTGGGTCGCACCGGGCGACGACCCAGCCACGCCGGTGACGTGGCGCCTCACGGACGCGGACGGCGAAGTGGTCGACTCCGCTCAGACCGTGGTCGCCGCCGGCTTCCACGGCGACGCGGCTGGCGGCACGGAACCGCTCGGCGAGACGCCGGCGCTCGTGGCGACCGCGGTCACCCTGACACCGCCAAGGCACGCCGCCATTGGCCCGTACGACATAGCCGTGGCGGTGCCGGGCTCGGACGGGCACGCGGTGGTCGGCCGCGTGCCGGTGAGAGACTGGCACCGTGCCTACGTCGTTCCGCGGCTGGAATCCACCAGCAATGCCAGCCTGGCCGGCGCAGCGATCGAGCTGCCGGGCTTCGAGGTGGTGCCGACCCTCACGGGGCTCGACGTGCGGCTGGCGTGGCGGGCCACCGCGGCACCGAGCGAGGACTGGAAGGTGTTCGTCCACCTTCGCGGCACTCTCGGCGGCGGAGACGACGACATCTCGGGGCAGCCAGCGGCGCAGAGCGACGGCTTCCCGGTCGGCGGCCTGCGTCACACCGACAGCTGGGCGCCCGGCGAAGTCGTCGAGGACCGCTACTTCGTCCAGCTCCCAACCGGGCTACCCGACGGCCGCTACGAGCTCGTGGCCGGGCTGTACCGGCCTGACACGGGCGAGCGCGCCCCGATAGAGGGCGGCTACGGTCCGGACACGGTGCTGCTGGCGATCGTCGAAGTGGTGGGCGGCGTGCCGCGCCTCGTCCCGAGCGCGGACTAGGCGGGATGGGACACGACATGAACGACCACGCCCACAGCCTCGTCTCCGGCCTGAACGCCCCTCAGCGCGAGGCCGTCACCCTGCCCGGCGGCCCGGCGCTGGTCCTGGCTGGCCCGGGCTCGGGCAAGACGCGCGTGCTGACGCATCGCGCCGCGTACCTCGTCAGCGTCCTCAATGTGCCGCCCTGGCGAATCATGGCCGAGACGTTCACGAACAATGCCGCCAAGGAGATGGCCTCGCGCGTGGCGGACCTGGCCGGCGACGCGGCGCTCGGGGACATGACGCTCGGGACGTTCCACGCGCTGTGCGCCCGGATCCTGCGGGTGGAATCCGACGTGCTGCCCCACGGTCCCGACTACGTCATCTTCGACACGGACGACCAGCTGCGGGCGGTGAAGCAGGCGCTCGCCGACCTGAAGATCGACGACAAGCAATACAGGCCTCAGTCCGTGCTCGGCGCGATCTCCGACGCCAAGAACGAGCTCATCAGGCCCGAGAGCTACGCCCCGCGGACGTACTGGCACGAGATCGCCGGCCGGGTCTACGAGAGGTACCAGCAGATCCTGCGGGACTGCAACGCGCTGGACTTCGACGACCTGCTGCTCGAGACCGCGTTCCTCCTCGGCGGCAACGACACGGTGCGCGACAAGTACCAACAGCGCTACCGCCACGTCCTCGTGGACGAGTTCCAGGACACGAACACAGCGCAGTATGCGCTGCTGAAGAGCCTGACGGCCGCCGCCGACCGGGATGCCCCGCGCAACCTGTTCGTCGTGGGCGACGAGGACCAGAGCATCTACCGCTGGCGCGGCGCCGACTACCGCAACATCCTGCGCCTGCGCCGGGACTACCCGGACGTGCGGGTCGTGCTCCTGGAGCAGAACTACCGCTCCACGCAGGTGATCCTCGACGCGGCCCGCGCGGTGATCGACGCCAACCCCCAGCGCACGCCGAAGCAGCTGTGGACCGAGCAGGAGGGCGGCGCGCTCATCAACCTGTTCGAGGCCTACGACGAGGACGAGGAAGCGGCCTACGTCGTCCGCTCGATCGAGCGAGAGATGGCGGCTGGACGCTCACCCGGCGAGATTGCCGTCATGTACAGGACCAACGCCCAGTCCCGCGTCCACGAGGACGCTTGCGTCCGGCGCGGGCTGCCCTACCAGCTGGTCGGCGCCACGCGGTTCTACGACCGCCGCGAGGTGCGCGACGCGCTGGCGTACCTGCGCCTCGTGCACAACCCGCTCGACGACGTGTCCCTCCAGCGCGTCATCAACGTCCCCCCGCGCGGCATTGGCCCGCGCTCGTGGGCGATGCTCGGCGACTGGGCGATCGCCTCGCTCGAGTCGAGATGGTCGGCGCTGCAGCGCATCGCCGCCGGCGAGCGCGAGCTGGCCGGGGCACCCACCATCGACACTCGCGCGGCGAACGCGCTGACGGCGTTTCACGGCTTGCTGGCGGACCTGATCGCGGCCAAGGACGAGCTGCCACCCTCGACGCTGCTCCAACGGTCCCTCGAGCGGAGCGGCTACGAGCAGTGGCTGCGCGACGGTACTGACGAGGGCGAGGACAGGTGGGAGAACGTGCAGGAGCTGCTGGGCGTCGCCGCCGACTTCGACGCGCTCCCGCCGCGAGAGGCCCTCGCGGCGATGCTGGAGTCGGTCGCGCTGGTCAGCGACGTCGACAGCCTGGCCGACTCGAGCGACAGGGTCACCCTGCTGACATTGCACTCGGCCAAGGGGCTCGAGTTCCCCGTGGTGTTCATCACTGGCCTCGAGGAGAACATCCTGCCGCACAGCCGCTCGATGGACGACCCCGAGTCGATGGCCGAGGAGCGCCGCCTGCTCTACGTCGGCGTGACCCGGGCCGAGAGCAAGCTCTACCTCATACACGCGTTTCGGCGAACGATCTTCGGCAGCAGCGAGCAGCGCGACCCGTCGCGCTTCTTGGAGGACATCCCCCCGGCCCTGGCTGAGGGCGGCGGCGCGTCCTCGAGCAGCGGGGCGCTCGGCGCCGCGCGGCAGACCGCCTGGCCCGAACAGGCGCCAACGCGCGTCGAGGCGCGCAACGTCGCGTTGCCGGGCATGGGCCAGACCGATCCCGCCAGGTCGGCTGAGCGCGGCTTTAGACCGGGCGACAAGGTGACGCACGCCAAGTTCGGCGTCGGCGTGGTGGTGGCGAGCGCCGATCGTGACGGGGATCAAGAGGTGACCGTGGCGTTCGAGGGCCTGGGGATCAAGAAGCTCCTGCAGAGCTTCGCCAAGCTCGCCCGCGCCTAGGCCGGCAGGGCGCGGCCGCCCTCGCGGCGCTTCAGCCCTCGCGGCGAGCCTCGCTCTGGCGGAGCGACTCGTAGAGCAGCGCGCCGGTGGCGACGGCCAGGTTCAGGGAAGTCGCGCCCCCCTTCATTGGGAGCGAGACTGCACTGTCGAGGGCGGCGAGGGCTGCGCCGTCCAACCCCTCGCGCTCCGGGCCCATCACCAGCAGCAAGGGCGGACGCAGGTCAATCTGCCAGGCACCTCGCTCCGCATGCGCCGAGGTGCCGACCGCGGTCAGCCCGCGGTCACGGGACCACTCCAGCAGCGCCTCGAGGTCGCGCAGCCTGGCGCACGGCACGGTGAACAGCGCGCCCATACTGGCCTTCACCGCGGTCGGGTGCGTCGGGTCGGTGGTGTCGCCGACCAGGAGCAGCCCGTCGCCGCCGACGGCGTCGACCGTGCGGGTCACGGCTCCCAGGTTGCCGGGGTCGGACACGCCGACAAGCGCGACGTAGACCGCCTTCGCTCGCGCGGGCATGTCCGCCGCATCGATGACGGGGTCGGTCACGATCGCCGCGATCCCCGTGGGGTTGTCCCGCTCCGACACACGCTCGAAGACCGCCTTCGACAGCTCTTCTACGCGCGTCCCGCCGGCCGCAAGCCGCAGTATCGCCGCGGCCACGAGGTCGCTGGTCAGCAGGTCTGGCGCGTGGAGCACGGCCTCGATCCGCGCGCCCGACTCGACGGCCGCCAGGAAGCCCCGCGGGCCCTCGACAACGAACGCGCCCTCACGCCGCCGGGCCTTGCGCTGGCGCAGGGATCTCGCACGCTTGACGAGCGGATTGGACGTGCTCGATATCACTTCTGGATCACCTCGGGCCTCACGCAACCCTAAGCCCGGGCCGCGCGTAGTGCGAGTACAATTGTGCGGCGCGCGGCGGCGCGCCGGTTTGCGAGGTGCACCATGCCAGATCTGCTAACGGCATTCGGCCTGTCGGCATCGGCCGGTCTCAATGCCTACATCCCCCTGCTGACCGTCGCCTTGACGGCCCGGTTCACCAACTTGATCGAGTTGACGGAGCCGTTCGACATCCTCACCAACGGCTGGGTCATCGGGGCGCTGGTCGTGCTGCTGGTCATCGAGGTCCTCGCCGACAAGATCCCGGCCGTCGATCACCTGAACGACGTGGTCGGCACGGTGGTGCGGCCGATCGCCGGCGCCGTCCTCTTCGCGGCTGCCGCCGGCAACGTGTTCGGGTTCCTGGACCCGCGCATCGCCGCCATCGCCGGCTTCATGACCGCCGGAGTCACGCACGGCGCCAAGGCCACGGCGCGGCCGATGGTGACGGCGACCACCGCCGGAGTCGGCAACCCAGTCGTCAGCACGCTCGAGGACGTGGCCGCGCTGCTCACGTCGATAGTGGCCATCCTAGCGCCCGTCCTGATCGGCATGGCGCTCGTGCTCTTCGTGATGCTGTTCGTCTGGTGGCGCGCCCGTCGCCGCAAGGCGACCGCCCAAGCAGGAGCCGGCTCTTAGGGCGCCTGCAATCGCCTAGTCGCGCCGCACTATCGGGCAGAACGCCCTCTTCGGGTTCGGCCCGAGCCCGGGCGACGGGTCGAACTGCTTGTTCACGGCGTACGGCCACCAGTCGACGTCGTCGCTGACGTTGTCGCCCGCGGCGCTGACGTTCTTCCCGTTCAGGCAGTCGTCCTTGGCGTCCGACTCATCGTTGGGCCCGGTCCCCGCCCCCCAGAAGATTAGGTTGGCCACCAGGCACAGCTCGGGGCTCTCGTTCTTGAAGCCCCAGGCCGTGTTGCCCTCGACGTAGCTTCGGCTGAGGTCGATGACCCCGCCCTCGCGCGCCAGGACCCCGACCTCATGGTCGGCCACTCGCGAGCCGGTGACCACCGCCGAGGCGGCGTCGCCGGCGACCTCGAGCCCCGTGCCGCGCTTCGCCCCGGTCAGCTCGACAGCGTGGAGCTCGGCGGTCGCGTCGCGCACCGCCAAGCCTATCCCGCTCGCGCTGACCCCGTCGATGTGGAGGCCGGTGGCGCGCACGTCGCTCGACTTGAGCGCCCGCATGCCGAGCCAACCGGCGCTGGCGTCGGCCGGGCCGAAGTAGACGGGGTCATCGGTGCCCTCCACGGACACCAGCAGCGCCGCCCGACCCGACTCGCCGTCGCCCAGCCTGAACTCGGCCCCGGCCGGGAG
>JBJYWW010000158.1:0-9050 GCA_046259645.1 Anaerolineae bacterium | reverse complement strand
TCGCATGTGCCCTGACGGGGGCTTCGGCGTGGGCCGCTGCGGTGCTGACTGTCGCTATCCGCTCAGCGCCCCGGCCAGTACACCTCGGGCGGGCAGATGACTCGCCCTGACAGCGCTCCGTAGATGGCAGTCAACGACTCCGGGTCCGGCGCCGGGTAGTAGCGGTCCGGGCGCCCGGCCATGGCGCGCAGGGTGTCCTCGTCCATGTTGGGGCCGATGCCCACGACGAACATGACGATGTCCAGGTCGCGGGCGTCCTCGGCCGCGGCGATCACCGCCTCCGACTCGACCAGGTGCGCCCGGCCGTCCGACAGCACGACCATCGCCAGGTAGCGGTCGCGCTGCGTCGGCGTCTCGACCAACTCGAAGATCGCCCGGTGGATGCCCATGTCGACGCGACTGCCCGGGGCGACCTCGATGCGCTCGATAGCCGCCTCGAGGTCAGGCCGATCCCAGGTCAGCGCTTGGAGCCTGTGCGTGCGGTCGTTGAACGCGATCAGCGCCGCGCGATCGCCGCCCGGCACCATCCGCATGCCGCCGACGAACGTGGTCAGCGCCTCTTGCGCCGCTTCCAGTTTCGTCCTGCCCTGCGACGTCTTCTCGAGCATGCTGGTGGACGCGTCCACGACCAGCGCAACATCGACGTAGATCGTGAACGGTGGGCACCGCTCACGCAGCGCGAGCGGTATGTACAGGTCCTCGGGTGGGCGAGGCGTCAGTGTGGTCGTGGGCGTAGCGGACGGCGGCGGTGTGTCGGTCGCGGTCGGGGTCGCGGTGGACGTGGCCGTCGCCGTGGGCGTCGGCGTGGCCGACGGGGTCAGGGTCGGCGTCGACGTCTCCGGCCGCGTGGGCGTGGGCGTCGACACGTCCGGCAGAGCGCCGTTGGCGGTGAGGATGTCGTTGGGCCAGTCCGGCTTGCCCTCGGCAGTGCACATCTTCCAGCCGAGGCCGCGGGTCATACGGCTACCGCCGTCCCCGATCGCGAACACGCGCAGGCCCCGGTCATCGGTCACGTCCTCGGCGATGACATGGGAGCCGGTCGCGCTCCAGGCGATGCTGTGCACCGGTCCGTTGATGCCGATCAGACCGTACGGCGAAGCCGTCACGCCGGAGCGCGCCAGCTCGGTAAGCGGCCCATGCGCGGAGAAGTCGTAGATGGCCACCACGCTGCCGGCGTGGACTGCCAGCAGACCGGGATTGGACTCCGCGCGGTTCAGCGCGACGCCGCCGACGCGCCCGAGGTCGGGCGCAACGGCAAGCGTCCAGGTGGTGCGATCCAGCAGGTCCGCCACGTTGATCTTGGGGCCGGACGCCTCCCAGCGGTTGGCGACGAGGTAGCGGCCGTCGGTGCTGAGCGACGCGTGGACGGCGCCGGCAAGTCGGTCGGGATCCGAGATCGACCGGGAGGTGAGCGCGGCCATCTGGATCCGCGGAGCGGCCTCCGCCATGCTCGCGATGTCGAGCGTCACCACCTCTTGCGCGACGGTCACTACGTGGGCCAGCCCACCATCGGCGACCAGGATCTCCGCCGGCAGGTCGTCGAGGCGGAAGCGGGCGATCTCCGGCCCGATCGACCAGCGGCGCCGATCGCCGCCGTCGCGCGCCAGCCCGGCGAGGTTGTACTTGCTGACGGCGAACCGCCCTGTCTGCGACGGGGCGTCGTCGGGCGCTCCCCGGACGCCCTCGTCTGCCGGGGCGGTACCCGGTTGGACGTTGGTGGCGACCAGGAGGGTGTCTCCGTCCGTAGTGATGGCGATCCCGCCGACCGACGTGAACGCGGCGCCGAAGACCTGCCCCTCCGTCGTCCAGCTGTCTGGGTCGTCCGGTCTGCCACGAGTGAGGTAGAGGAACCGCTCGGGCATGAACGATGTGTTGTTGGCCAGGATGGTCGTGAAGTCGCCGGATGCGGCGAGCCGCCCCGGAGAGATGTGCGTGTGGCCGCGGAAGACCGGCTCTGCCGACCTGAGCGAGAACACGGACACCGCGTCGCAACCGTCGTTCTCGACGGCGTTGTCGTCGGCAACGAACACCAGGTCAGCGAGCGGAGATCCCGCCTGGGCCTCCACCGGCGCGCCACCGGCGGCCGCGGGCGCCACTCCAGCGGCGATAGCGGCCGCTGACAGGGCCGTGATTGCGGCCAAGGTCGGCAGGAGCGGCCGGCCGAGCGGCGCGATCTGCGCCGTGTGTGGGGTCTGGTCCATGTGCTATTCTTCCGCGGCGCTCGCCGCGGTCCGCCGGCCGCCACGGCCGAAGGCCGCAGCGAGGCCGCGCGGATCGGCGGCGGAGGAAGGGGCTGGCCCGGACGGTTCGCCGCCGAGATCGGTCAGCTCGTCATTCGGAGTGAAAGCGAGGACGCCTGGCAGTCGGGCGCCGATCGTGTCCGCCAGCAGGGCGAGCGAAGCGCCCAGCCCGAACGTTACGGCGGCCCGTTCCGCCAGGGCGTCCTCGTCGAGCCCGAAGGCGCTCCCCGCCATGTCGGCCAGAGCCGGCGCCGCCGTCAGCGCAGGGGCGGCGAGACCAGCGAACTCGTCGGCCGAGCGGTGTCCCGGACTCCGCACCAGCTGCCTCAAGCGTTGGCCGACTAGCACGCCGAGGAGACCGGCGCCGATGTACAGGAACGTGCGTGACTGCGGCTGCATGCGGACTTCTCCGGCAAGCGCGACTGCCAAGGAGGCGACTTCGATTGGGGCGCGGTCGGCTCTGAGGCAGCCGAGTTATAGGTGGCGGATGCGGCTTCGTCAAGCGATCGTCGCGGTGGGCGTTGCGGTCGTGGTCGCTGGCTGCGCTGCGGCCGCCGAGCCGGGGAGCGGAGTGACGGGTGGCGTCACGAGCGACGCGGCGAGCGGCGTGCGGGGCCACGACTCGATCGCCCTCCACCCAGGTGACAGCGGCGCCGAACCCGCGTCGGCAAGGCCGGACGTCGGCGAACGGCTGCTGGCAGATCCCCTGCCGAGGCCTGCCTTGAGCCCGACCGCGATGCACGCGACGACGGACCCGCCACGGGTGACGATGGACGCGGCGACGGCGATGACGCGCGCAGCTCAGGCGACGACGCACGCGGCGGCAGTGATCACGGGCGCCGCGCAGCCTGTCGGCGCCCCGGAATCGGGGCCGGCCGTCGCGGCGAGGTCCGAGCCCCCGACGGCCGCTCCGGCCGATCCGCCGACCGCGGTGCCGGCCTCGATCGGGCAGCGCGCGACGCCCGGCGCCGTCCGCCACCAGATCGCCGGCACGAGACACGTCTGGCAGAAGTGGAACAACTGCGGACCGTCGGCCTTGGTGATGGCCCTGAGCGCGTTCGGGCTGGATCTGGACCAGCTGGCCGTGGCCGCGCGGCTGAAGCCCGACCCCGAGGACACCAACATCACACCTGCGGAGCTTGCCCGGTTCGCGCGCGAGCAGGGCCTCGGCGCCCGCGCGATGATCGGCGGCGACGCGCGCCTGGCGCGCGAGCTGGTCCGCGTGGGCGTGCCGATCGCCGCCGAGCAGTGGATCGACGTCGAGGGTCGGGGCGAGATGGGACACTACCGGGTGGTCGTCGGCTTCGACGACGAGGCCGGCGAGCTCACGGCCCAGGACTCCTACTATGGGCCGCTGCGGCGCTACTCGTATGCCGACTTCGACCGCATGTGGCGGCCGTTCCTCGGCGCCTACGCCGTGTTCTATCGGCCAGAGCACGAGCCGGTGGTTGCCGAGGTCCTGGCGGGCGACTGGGACGAGGGCGAGATGACGCGCCGCGCGCTGGCCGCCGCCGAGTCGTGGGCGGTGGAGGACCCGGCCGACGCACGCCTCTGGTTCGCGCTGGGCGAGGCGAGGTCGCGGACCGGTGACCACCACGGCGCGATCGAGGCCTTCGAGACTGCTCGGCGGATCGGCTTGCCGTTCAGGTCCTACTGGTACCAGTTCGGCCACTACGAGTCGCTGATCGCGGTCGGCGCCGCCGAGCGCGCCCTCGCGATCGCCGATGAGACGATCGCCACCATGGGCGGCGAGAACCTCGAGGAGTCGCACTACTGGCGCGGCGTCGCGCTCGAGCAGCTGGGGCGGCACGACGAGGCCCAGCAGAGCTTCAGGACCGCCCTGGCCTACAACCCCTCGTTTGCTCCGGCCGCCGAGGAGCTCGACTCGCCCTAGCGGGGGCCTCAGCCTCGACCCAGGGCCGACCGGGCCAGCCCGCGCACCTCTCGCACCTCGGGCATCCTGACCGCCGCTCCGACGGCTACGTACGTGACGGCGCCCAGCGCGCCACCGATCCCGGCCCGCACAACTCCGGAGACGAACGGGCCCGAGAGCGGCCCCAGAGTGATCTCCTCCGGCAGCAGGGCCAACGCCGCTCCCATCGCGACCGCCATCGCGGCCGCCGCCGCTAGCGAGCGCCCAAGGGTCTTCAGCAGCTGGAGCCCCTCCATCCCATCGAGCAATCGGGCTAGGACGACCAGCGCCAGCAGCACCTCCAACGTGACGGCGATCGAGTTCGCGAGCGCGAGCCCGGAGTGGCCGAGTGGGCGGACGAGGGCCAGCGCCAGCGCCACGTTCAGCACCATCGCCGCGCTCGCCACATACAGCGGAGTCAGCGTGTTCTTCTGCGCGTAGAAGGCGCGCGCCACCACCTCGAGGGTGACGTGACCCACGAGCCCCAGGGCGAACATTCGCAGCGCGGCCAGCGTGGCGTCAGCGGCCTGCTGGTCGAAGCGGCCGGTCCGCAAGAGGATGTCGATCGACGGCGCGCCGAGGACCCACAGCGCCGCTGCCGCCGGCACGCTCAGAGCGATCAGCACCCGGAGGGCGCCGACGGTGGTCGCGCGCAGCTGCGCAATCCTGCCGAGCGCCGCGTACTCGGCCAGGGTCGGGAACGCGACGGTGGCGACAGCCGTGCCGAGGATCGTCTGCGGCATCTGCGAGATCACCCAGGCGTAGTTGAGCGCCGACAGGCTGCCTGCCGGTAGCGACGACGCCAACGACGTGTTCACTATCAGCACGACCTGCACCGTTCCCAGGGCGAGGACGCGAGGCCACATCAGCCACAGCACCAGCCTGACGCCCGGCTCTCGCAGGGCGAGCGTCGGGCGGTACTGGAAGCCATACCGCACGAGTCCCGGTACCTTGACGAGCAGGTGCATGACAGCACCGACCACGACGCCGTACGCCAAGCCCCTGATGCCGTAACGGGGCGCGAGCCAAAGCGCACCACCGAGTATGCCGAGGTTGTAGGCGATCGGCGCAAGGGCCGGGAGCAGGAAGTGCTGATAGGCGTTGAGGATGCCCATCTGTATCCCGGACACCGCGAACACGAGCGTGCTGGCGAGGATGATCCGCATCAGATCGACGGTCAGCGCCTGCTGCTCAGCCGTGAAGCCGGGCGCAATGACATGCTGCACGAGCCACGGCGCCAACACGGCGGCGAGGGTGGCCAACGCGAGCGTCACCAGGAGGACGATGTTCGTGACGCCGCTCGCGATAGTCCAGGCTTCTTCTTCGTCATCGCGCGACAGCGCGTCCGCGAAGACCGGCAGGAACGCGCTCACGAGCGCGCCTCCGGCGATGAGCATGAACAGCAGGTCGGGGATTTTGAACGCGGCGACGTAGGCGTCATACTCGGCCGTCGCGCCGAACTGGTGCGCTATGGCCCGTTCGCGCAGCAGCCCCACTACCTTCGCCGCCACGAACGCGGCCATGACGATGAGGGAAGAGCGCGCCATGTGCGCGCGGCGGTCCGGCATGGCGCGCTATGGTACGCGGCGCCCAGATGGGCGGCAACGTTCCGCTCCCGGTCCGCTAGAATATGGTGCGCCGAGCGCCGTGCCGCTTGGGCGTGGCCGCCGGCGCCGCCACCCGCATCGGCGCCACCGCCGGGACGAGAGGACGCGAGGATGACCGACGACCAAGTTGAAGTCACCGCCGGCCGCGACGAAGCCGCGCTCGAGTCAGAGATCCGCGAGGCCCTGCGCCAGGTTGTGGATCCCGAGATCCGCATCGACGTGGTGACGCTCGGCCTGATCCGCGAGATCGTGTTCGAGGGCGAGGAGACCGAGGTGCGGATGATCCTCACGACGCCCTTCTGCCCGTACGCGGGGGCCCTCGTGCAGCAGGTCAAGGACATGACCACGAGCGTGGTGGCCGGGCCGGTGCGCGTGAAGCTGACGGACGAGATGTGGTCGCCCGACATGATGGAGGGCGGTGATCTGTCGGAGTGGGGGCTGATCTAGGGCCGAGAGCGCGTCGGAGTCCCGTGAGGCGGCGGTCCCGGGCGCCGAGCGTCAGCGGCGGCGGTCCCGGGCTCCGAAGATCAGTTGTCGCGCTGCATCACCCGGCGCACGAGCTCGGCCAGCTCCGCTCGCGGCCCGTCGGCCAACGCCCGACTCTCCAGCTCCGCCTTGGCCGTCGCCCCGAAGTCCTCCGCGATCGCGATCGCGGACTCCCTGACCCCGGCCCGCTCCATCGCCTCGGCCGCGCGTCGTGCGTCGTCGGGCGTCGGATCAGGGCCCGAGTACAGGTCGAGCAGCCGCGGCCCCAGCTCGGGATCGGCCAGCGCCGCCACTACGGGCAGGCTCTTCTTGCGGCGCTGGATGTCGCTGCCGACCGGTTTGCCGGTGCGCTCGGGGTCGCCCCACAGGCCGAGCACGTCGTCCTTGATCTGGAACGCAACGCCCAGCGCCAGTCCGTAGCGCGCCAAGCCATCAGCGACATCGGGGCTCGCGCCGCCCGCTCGGGCGCCAAGACCCGCGGCCGCCGCCAGCAGTGCTCCCGTCTTGCGCGACACCATGTCGACGTAGTCGTCGACGGTGACGTAGTCAGCCGTCTCGAAGCTGAGGTCGAGGTATTGACCCTCGGCCAGGCGGATGCACGCATCGTCGTAGCGCGCGTAGAGGTCGGCGAGCACATCGGGCGCCACGGGGCTGAGAGCCAGCTGCGACCGCGCGATCCCGAACAGCGCGTCGCCGCTGTTGATGCCGTGGGGCATGCCCGTTAGGGTCCACAGCGCCGCTCGACCGCGCCGCGTTCGGTCGCCGTCCTCGATGTCGTCGTGGATCAGGCTGAACTCGTGCGTCAGCTCTATGGCCGCCGCGGCCGGGACGGCCGCCGTGTCGTCGCCGCCGACCGCACGGCTCGCGAGCATGCAGACGAGCGGCCTCACGCCCTTGGCGCGGCGCTCGTCCGCGGGGCGACCGTCCGGCGTGCTCCAACCCAGGTGGTAGCCCAGCCAGTGGTAGAGGCCGTCGCGCTGATCGCCGGCCGGCGCCACCGCGCGCCGCATCACCTCGTGGACCGGCGCGAGTCTCGGGTCCGCCTTCATGTGGGCCTCCTAGCGGGTCTCCGTCAGCACGCCCGGTCCGCGGAGCGCCGCGAGGTCCGCCGCGCCGGAGGCGAACATCGCGATCCGCAGCGTCTGGCTCAAGACGTCGATTCTCTCGACCACGGCCTCGGTCGACCCGGCCGCCGCGCGAAGGAACGGTCCGGCCAGCCCGCACAGACCAGCGCCAAGCGCGACGCACTTCGCGACGTCGATGCCGTCGCGCAGTCCGCCGCTCGCGATCAGCTCGAGCTCCGGCGCCGCCTCGCGCACCTGCAGCAGGCTATCGGCGGTTGGGACGCCCCAGCCCACGAACACCCCGGCGATCTCGCGCAGCTCGGCTGTCGGCGCGCGGTGCTTCTCCACCTCGCTCCAGCTGGTTCCCCCCGCGCCGGCCACGTCGATGGCCGCGACCCCCGCGTCGGCCAAGCGCCGCGCGTCGGGGCCACATATCCCCCAGCCGACCTCCTTGGCGATCACCGGAGTGTCCAGCGCCCTGGCCACTTCCTCGATGTGACCCAGCACGCCGGACCACCGGGTGTCGCCCTCGGGCTGGAGCGCCTCCTGGAGCGGATTGAGGTGGAGGATCAGGGCGTCGGCTTCGATTTCCTCGACGGCACGGCGGCACTCGTCCACGCCGTAGCCGTAGTTGAGCTGAACTGCGCCGAGATTGGCAAAGAGAGGGATGTCGGGGGCAACCCGACGCACGTCGAAGGTCGGCGCCAGAGCCGACGACTCGAAGGCCGCCCGCTGCGAGCCGACGCCCATGGCGATCCGGCGCTCCTGCGCCGCCTCGGCCAAGCGCAGGTTGAGGTCCGCCAGTTCGTTCGCGCCGCCCGTCATCGACGAGATCAGAAGCGGGGCTGCGCAGGACTTGCCCAGGAAGGTCGTGGCCGTCGAGACTGCATCGAGTTCGAGCTCAGGGAGGGCGCGGTGAGTGAGGTGATACCGCTCGAGTCCGGTGGTGAGTCGCGACTCGACGTCTTCGCTCAAGTTGATGCGGACGTGGTCCACCTTGCGCCGGGCGGTTGCGTCGGCGTCGGCCATCGGCGAGACTCCTGCGCGCCGCGCGCGCTAGCGCGCGCGGCGGTGCGATCGAATCCAGACGGCGCAGTATTAGTCACGGCCGGCGCGCGAGTCAAGCCCCGGGAACCGCCTCACGTCTATTGACCCACTGCCGCCCGAGACGTAAACTTCTCCGGTCCATGTGCGGCCGGTGACGCGGCCGACACATTACTGCAACGAGAGAGGAGAGCCACATGGCAGCCCCCGGCGACGAGGTCTTCGAGAGAGTGCGCGACATCATTTCGGAGAACCTGGGTGTGGAGGCGTCGGAGATCACGCTCGCGACCAACTTCCGCGACGACCTTGAAGCGGATTCGCTGGACCTCGCCGAGATGATCATGGACTTCGAAGACAAGTTCGGCGTTGGCGACATCAGCGAAGAGAACGCGCAGAAGATTGAGACCGTCGGCGACGCGGTCAACTACATCGCAAACGAGCTCGCCAACCTGTAGCGCCACGGCGAGATACATGCAGCATCGGCCAGGCCGGGCCATCGAGCCCGGCCTTCGTCGTTCCAGTGTCCGGCCGCCGCGGGAAACGGTCCTCGGCGTAGACGTGGGCGGGACCTTCACCGATTGCGTCAGGCTCGACGACTCTGGGATGACGGTTCACAAGCGGCCGTCGACGCCCGCCGATCCCTCACTGGCCGTGGTCGCCGGCGTCGACGTCCTCGACGGCGCGGCGGAGGCGTCCG
>JBJYWW010000157.1:0-6611 GCA_046259645.1 Anaerolineae bacterium | reverse complement strand
CCCCGGGCTACCCGACGCCAACGCCTAACAACGGGCGCTCGCCTGGCTCCGCTACCGGTCGATGACGGCACTCCATCGCCCAGGGCCAACCACCTTGCTCGGCACTGGCGCCCCTGTTAACATGCCGCGCGCCACTGCGGTGACACCGTCGGCAACGCTGCGCGCTCGCCGCCGACGATGTCGAGCGCTAGGGGGGGAGCCATGTTGAACCGGTCGAAGTACGCCACCTACGCGTGGGCGACGGTCGTGATGAACGTCGTGGTGATCCTGTGGGGCGCCGTCGTCCGGGCCACCGGCTCCGGCGCCGGTTGCGGGAACAGCTGGCCCGATTGCGGCGGGACCTTCATCCCGGTCGAGCCCCAGACCGCCACCGCCATCGAGTTCGTCCACCGCGTCACGAGCGGCACGGCGCTGCTGATGGTCCTCGGGTTGCTCGTGATCGCGTTCAGGCGCTACCCGGAGGGCAGCGGCGCGCGCAAGGGGGCAGCGTGGTCGACGGTGTTCATACTCGTCGAGGCGCTGGTGGGCGCAGGCCTCGTGCTGTTCGACTTGGTCGAGGACAACGAGTCGCTGGCCCGGGCGGTCGTGATGGCGCTGCATCTGGCCAACACCATGCTGCTCCTGGGCTCGCTGACCCTGACGGCGTGGTGGATGGCCGGCGGCCCGAGGCTGCGGTGGCGCGGTCGAGGCTCGATCGCACTCGCGCTCGGCGCCTCGCTGGTCGGAGTGGTGCTGCTCGGCATGACTGGCGCGGTGACCGCCCTCGCCGACACGCTCTACAAGGCTGAGACGATTGCGCAGGGCCTGGCGCTGGATGTCGATGCCGGCAGCCCGCTACTCGTCAGGATCCGTTGGATCCACCCGGCGCTGGCAGTTATCGTCGCGGTCGTGGTCTTGCTGACGGCCACCTACGTGCGGCGCGAGCGGCCGCTGCCGCTGGTCGACCGATTCGCCAGCACGGCGTATTGGCTCGCGATCGCGCAGGTCGTCCTCGGCGCCGTCAACCTCGCGCTGGCCACCCCCGTGTGGATGCAGGTGGTGCACCTGGCCTTCGCCGACGCGTTGTGGATAGCGCTGGTGCTGCTCAGCGCGGCGACGCTGGCGGACGTCGACGAAGGCGATACGGGCGTCAGCTGATCGTGCCGCCCGGCTCGATCTCGAGGATCTCCACGTCGGGTGGCATCGTCGAGCGGCAGAGGTCCGGCGTGCCCGTCAGCACCGGGAAAGTCCCGAAGTGCATCGGCACGACCTTCTTGACGCCGAGCAGCTGCACGGCCTTGGCGGCCTCGCGCGGGCCCATCGTGTAGTGATCGCCCACCGGCAGCAGCGCCAGATCGGGCTCGTAGAGCTCGGCGATCAGGGCCATGTCACCGAACACGGCGGTGTCGCCGGCGTCGTAGATCGTGAAGCCGTTCTCGAGCTCGACCACGAAGCCAGCCGGATCGCCCAGGTCGATGAGCCGCCCGTCCTCCATGAAGCCGGACGAGTGGACGGCGTTCGTCATCGTGATCTTGAGCCCGTCGGTCGCGTAGGTGCCGCCCTTGTTCATGCCGGTCACGTTGGAGATGCCCTTGGCCCGGAGCCAGTTGGCTATCTCGGCGATTGCCACGACTTGAGCGCCCGTGCGTTGCGCTGTCGCAACCAGATCGCCCATGTGGTCTCCGTGACCGTGCGTGACGAGAATCAGGTCGATGCCGGCGCAGCCGGCGCCCTTGTACTGGTCAGGGCAGGCCGGGTTGCCGTCGGTCCATGGGTCGAACAGCAGCCGCTTGCCGCCGGGGCTGTCGACGAGCCAGGTCGCGTGGCCCAGCCACGTGAGCCGCACACCGTTGTTCAGGACGTTCATCGGGTTGCCTCCAATACGTGACGCGACCGGTGCCGCTCGGACCGCGTCCGGGCAGCGGGAGCACGGCAGACGGCGCCCGGGCAGCGGGAGCCCGTCCGAAGTTGCTCAAACGCGATGGTACTGGCTGCCCGGTGATCGTCAAGGGCTCGTTAGCGGCAGGTGGTCGAGCGTCTCGTAGCGCGCCCCTGAAGGCCCCAGGTGGCTGCGGACGATCTGGATCTCGTCTACCCGCATCTGCACCCGGGCGTCCGGGACGGCGTCGACCACCGCCTGCACGTCGCCGTCCGGCCGCAGCCGGCTGAGCGTGAGGTGCGGGCGAAACGGACGGCGGTCCTGTTCGAAGCCGAGCTCCACGACGGCGCTCTCGACGAGTCGCGCCAGCTCGCTCAGCTCGCGCGCGCCAGTGGACGTGCCGATCCACAACACCCGGGCGCGGTCCGGCCGCGGAAAGGCACCCAAGCCGGACATGGCCAGGTCGAACGCGTCACCAAGGCGCAGGCGCGCGAGACTGGCGCGGAGCGCCTCGTACTCCGCCGACGCTACGTCGCCGAGGAACCGCAGGGTGAAGTGCCAGTTGGCCGGCGGCACGACGCGCCCGGGCAGGCGGCCACCGGGACCGCAGATGTCCAAGTGCGCCTGGAGGTCGCGCCGAGCCTCGGCGGTCAGCGGGGCCGCTATGAACAGCCGCATCGTCGTGTCGGACATGTCTCAGCCCCTTCCGGCCGCTGCTACCGCGCGGTCAGCTCTCGAACGGCATCCGAGTACACCGCCGCCAGCTCGCTCAGGATCATCGCGGTGGCGCCCCAAACCTGGTGACCGAGGACGTCGAAGTACCGCACCTCACGCTCCCGCCCGTCCGTCAGCTGCCACTCGGTGTGCCGGTTTGCGTCGCCGACGAACAGGCGCAGCGGCGCCTCTATCAGCTCCGCCACCTCGGCCGGGTGCGGTTCGAAGCGCGGTCGGCGCAGGGCAGCGGCGACGAGCGGCTGCACCACGTACGAGGACGGCGGAACATAGATAGGCGTCAGGCTGCCCAGGACATCCAGCTCGCCCCGCGATACGGCGAGCTCCTCGTTCACCTCGCGCAGGGCGGCCTCGGTCGCCGTCTCACCCGCGTCCATCCTGCCACCGGGCAGCGACACCTGCCCCGGGTGGTGGCGCAGGTCCCGGCTGCGGACGGTGAGCGCACAGTGTGGTGCGTCGTCCGAGCCTTTTGGAAACAGCAGCACGAGGGCCGCCGCGTCGATAGCGCCACCGCGCCTGGCCACCGAGGGTTCGACGAGTTGGCGGCCGCGCGGCGCCATCTCGAGTTGCGCGCTACTGCCGGGCAGAGGCTGGGCAAGCCGCTCGCGGAGGGCCCCCGCGACCTCGACGAGGCTGTGGACGCTATCAGCCACGAGCGGCGCTCCACGCCGTGGTCAGGGCGGCAATGTCGTCGAAGAACGCGTCGGGCTCCACGCCGACCGCTTTAGACATCGTGGGGCCGTCGGCACCGCCGGTCACCAGGACGGATCGGAGCCCCGCATTGCGCGCGCCGGCGATATCCGTGTCCAGCCTGTCGCCGATCATGACCGTCCGTCGGCGCGGAGTCGCCAGCCGCTCCATGGCTGCGTCGAACATGCGCCGATGCGGCTTGCCGATGACCTCGGCCGTCTGGCCCGTAGCTGTCTCGACCGCAGCCAGGATCGACCCGGCGCCGGGCAGTCGCCCTGACTCGGCGGGGTAGCTCGGATCGGCGTTGGTGGCGAAGAACCGGGCCCCTCGCTGCAAGTGGAGCGCGGCGTACGCGAGCTTGTCGTAAGTGAGGCCGAAGTCGATGCCGACGACCACGAAGGCCGCCTGCTCGTCCGCGTCGGTCAGCACCTCGAAGCCCGATTCGGTCAGGGCCTGGCCGAGGCCAGGACCGCCGACCACGTAGGCCGTCGAGCCGGGCGCGTAGAGCTCGCGCAGGTAGGAGGCGGCGGCGAGCGACGACGTCAGCACCTCCATGGCCTCGATGGCCACGCCGTGGCCGGCCAGCCGGTCGACGTAAACATCGGGCGCCTTGCTGGCGTTGTTGGTGGCCAGGACGAACGGGATCTCCAGATCGCGCAGCAGCGCGAAGAACTCGGCCAGCCCCGGCATGGGCTCCGCGCCGCGCCACAGGACGCCGTCCATGTCGATCATGGCGCCCTGGATCTCGCCGAGGTCAAACCCGTCCGTCATGTCGTCTCCTCACCAGCGATCGCGGACTCCGTGGCGCCGGGCCCGGTCGATCACGAGCCTGGCGCCGTCCAGCGCACGGTAGCGCCCAAAGCGCCCTAGGGCCAGTGTCGATACCGGTTTGCTAGCCGCTCGACGAACGCGGCTACCAATCGGCATCCGGCTACCCAGGAAGCAGTATCAGCGCGACCCCAACGAACGCCAGAAGCGTGCCCACGACACCGCGCCGACTCACCTTCTCGCCGTAGGCGACACGCCCGAGCGGGATCAGGAACACCGGCGTCAACGCCATCAGCGTCGCCGCGAGGCCGACCCGCGTGTGCTGGATCGCGTAGAGCGACAGCGTCACGCCGAAGAAGGGACCGACCACCGAGCCGGCCGCGAGCGAGCCGAGCGCCGGGCGGTCCCGCCAGCTCCTGATTGCCGGTCCGAGCTGGCCGCGGAACGCCGCCAAGCTCCATAGGATCGCGCCGGCGACCAGCATTCGCACGAAGCTCGCCGACAGCGCCGGGTATCCGCCCACCAGCCCCCTCTCGGCGGCGATCAGGCCCGTGGCCTGCCCGACGGCGCCCGCGAGCCCCAAGGCGATGCCCAGCTTGTATCCGTCGTCACGCTTCGACGGACCGTGCGCGCCCTCCGCGGCGGGCTCGCTGACAACGTACGCGATTCCGCAGACCGTCACGGCGATGCCGAGAAGCTCGGTCCCCGTCATCGTTTGGCCCAGCAGCAGCCAGGCGAGGACGGTGCTGACTATGGGCACCATCGCCATCATCAGCATGGCGATCCGCGGGCCGACGAGGACGAACGCCTGGAAGAGCGCGCTGTCGCCGAGAACCAGACCCAGGACGGCCGACAGCGCCAGCCAGCCCAGGCGTACCCCGTCGGTGGCGAGCGGCAGAGGCGAGCCATACAACCATAGATGAGTCGCCGCGTACATCAGCGACGCTAGAAGAAGGCGTCCCCGGTTCACCGCCGCGGAGCCGATGCGCTTGCCGCTGAAGCTGAAGAACATCGAGGTGAACGACCACAGCAGCGCTGTCGCCAGGGCCGCCGCCTCGCCGCTAAGCTGTATCACGGCATCAGTCTAGCCGCAGTGGCCGTCTACCATCCAGGCGCAGGGGAGCCTACGTCCGGAGCCGTTGCGACGACGACGGGTGCTGAGCTCGAAGACTGCAGGGACACGCTCGGCCGCTGCTTGGGCTCGGCTCGGCCGCGGCGAGGGCTTCGCTCGCGAGCCCTGTCTGTGGTACGTTAATGGGTGGACGACCGCCGCCAGGCGGTCCCGTTGCCCGGAGGTGCGACCATGTGGCAAACCGCAGGAGAGCCGAGGCTGTCGGGCTTCGTCGCGGCGGCAGTGGTATGCCTGGCCGTGGGGCTGTTCGGCGCGCCCAGCGTTGCCTCGGCATGGGGCGATACCGGCGTGCTGCCGGAGTCGGGGAACTGGTGCGGTCTCACCGACGACGGGGGGACGATTCGCTTTGAGGTCACGGGCGACAAGCGCTACACGCAGGCGTTCGAGCTCAACCTGACGGGGCAGTCCGTTGCCGTCAGGGAGTCGAACTTGGCGTCCCGGGCCCAGATCAAGGACAGCAAGTTCGTGCTGCGCGGCACGACGGCGGCCGTGGACCCGGGCCAGCGAACGGTGACGCCCCGCCAGCCTGGGGGTCCAGCGCGGTGCCTGGTCGTTCCGTGTCGGCCCACGTCGGCTCGGCGGACGCCGAATCCCCAGCAGCCGGACAGCGACATCCTCATTCGCGGGACGTTCGAAGCCTACGACAGCGCCGCCGGATCTTTCAAGGTCGGCGCCACGGTCGGGTACTACACGGCTTGGCCGGCGCGATTCGGCTGCCCATAGAACACGCGAGGCACAGCCATGGCGATCCACGTCCTTGTTGAACGACTCGGGCGGTCCGGGCGCGGTGCACATCGGCACCGCGCCTTTCACGTTGCGGCCGCCGTCGCGGTGGCGGCCGGCGCGGTGCTGGCGCTGAGCCCCGGTACCGTGCGCGCCGGCGGAGGTCCCGAGAACGCCGTGCTGGTGGTGGACCCGATGGCGCAGGACTCGCTGTACGTCGCCAATCACTACATCGCGGCGCGCGGCATTCCGGCCGCCAACGTCCTGTACATGCCGTCGGGAGCGAGCGACTATCAGGCGTTCGTCGACTTCCAGCTCGACGCGCTGCTCGGCACGCTCGGCGAACGAGGGCTCGACGACCACGTCGACTACGTCATCGTCCCACCGGGCAGCCCGTTCTATGTGTCGGTGCCGCAGGGCCTGATCTTCGAAGGGGGATGCCCTGCGCCGGTGCGCCGGCTCGCGATCTCCTCGGCCTACGGTCTGGCGTACTCCGCGGACGAGATCCTGGCCGGGGGCCTAACCTACTCGGAGTCGAACCGCTACTTCGGCAAGGCGTTCCTGGGCAACGAGGAGCCGCTGGCCTTCGACAGCCGGACGTCGTGGCTGAACGGCGCACCGAGCAACTCCAGCGCCGCGCGGCGGTACTTCCTGGGCTTCATGCTCGGCTACGACGGTTCGCGTGGCAACACGGTCGACGACACCATC
>JBJYWW010000156.1:12523-15504 GCA_046259645.1 Anaerolineae bacterium | reverse complement strand
CCGTACGGCTGACCGAGCAAGACGCCCAGAACGATGGTCGACCAGCCCGCTATCGAGAGCAGCGCCCCGACGATGTCGAAGCCTGGTCGCGGATCAGCGGGCACGTCACGGGCGATCCGACCGCTGAGAGCCAGCACGATGAGCACGATGGCCACCTCTAGCCGAAAGGCCCAGCGCCAACTGGCATATGTCGTGAGCATGCCGCCCAGGATCGGGCCAGCCGCCGCGCCTATCGCTGCCACGGCGCTGATCATGCCATAGGCGTACGCGCGGTTCTCGCCCTCGTACTCGCCGCGCAGAATGGTCTGGATGTTGGGCATCATCAGTGCCGAGCCGATGCCCTCGATGAGCGACCAGCCGACAACGAGCACTGCCAGTGACGAGGCGAGCGAGGCAATCGAGGTGCCGACGCCGAAGATCACCAGACCTGCGAGGAACACGTGCCTCTTGCCGAGGATGTCCGCCAGCTTGCCGCCCATGAGGATGAACGACGCCATCACGAGAGCGTAAAGGGCGATCGCGGCCTGGATTCCGCTTACGGTCGTGCTGAGGTCGTCGACCAAGGCCGTGATCGACACGTTCATGATCGTCGTGTCGATGACGATGATGAACACGGCCATCGACAGGATCACGAGGACACCCCACTGCTGCATCTGCCGAACTCCTTGCCAATCTGCCGACCGAGCCGCCAGCGAGTGCACAACGAGGAACCCCGATAGGTTGCATCGGGGCCAATCACCCCTCTCGATGCCCTGCGCCGTCAAGACATACCACGGACCGCGAGTTCATATGCCAGACGATGCATCGCCGGCGCCAGAGGCGTCAGGAACCGAGTCGCACCGTGACCTTGTGCTTGACGGGACCCGACTCGAGTGGGATTTGCCGCGAGTCGAGTGAGCGCCCGTCGAGCGCGACGGCCGCCACGCCGCGCGCCACGCCGTCCGGGTTCGCGACCGTGATCTCGTAGATCGCCTCGCCGCGGCGGTATCGCATCTTGAATCCGGGCCACTCCGGCGGCACCACCGGGTCCAGCTCGAGCACGTCACCGGTGATCCGCAGGCCCATGATCTCCTCGATCCAGGCACGGTACAGCCAGGCTGCCGAGCCGGTGTACCAGGTCCATCCGCCGCGGCCGAGCCGGCCCTCTAGTGAGTATACGTCGGCCGCCACGGCGTAGGGCTCGGTTCGGTACCGCTCGAGGCCGGACGGGTCCAGCGCGTGCTCGATCGGGTTCAAGGCCTGCAGCAAGCTTGCCGCTCGCCGCCCGTCATCGGAGCGAGCGGCGGCCATTGCCAGCCAGACCGCCGCGTGAGTGTACTGGCCGCCGTTCTCCCGGACGCCCGGCGGATAGCCCTTGATGTACCCCGGGTCCTTGGCGCACTTGTCGAACGGCGGCGTGAACAGGAGCGCCATTCTGTCCGCCGGCAGCACTAGCTGCTCCCACGCCGAGTCCAGCGCCTGACGGGCCCGGTCGTGGTCGCCACCGGTCGCGAGCCACGCCCAGGCCTGGGGAAGCGAGTCGATCCGGGCTTCCTCGCTCGTCTCTGAGCCCAGAGGCGTGCCGTCGTCGAAGTATGCCCGGCGGTACCATCGCCCGTCCCAGGCGCCGGCCTCGATCGCCTCGAGGTACGCCGACGCCCGTCGCCGGTACGCCGCCGCGTCCTCGGGCCGACCCTCACCGTCGGCGACTTCGGCGAAGTCGCGCAGCACCGCTAAGAGGAACCACGCCAGCCAGACGCTCTCCCCGGTGCCGCCGAGGCCGACTCGATTCAGGCCGTCGTTCCAGTCGCCTGCGCCGATCAGCGGCAACCCGTGCGGCCCCCTCGTGGCACCGCGCTCGATCGCGCGTCGGCAGTGCTCGTAGAGCGACGCCTGCTCGAGGCTCTCGGACGGCACGAGGTACGCCTCGCGCTCGACCTCGCCGAGGCGCCTGGCCTCGATGAACGGCAGCTGCTGGCCGAGGATGTCCCGGTCGCCCGTGACCCGCACGTAGTGCGCCACCACGAAGGGCAGCCACAGCAGGTCGTCGGAGATGCGCGTGCGCACGCCGGCGCCCGACGGCGGATGCCACCAATGCTGGACGTCGCCGGCCCTGAACTGGCGACGGGCGGCGGTCATGATCTGGGCTCGCGCCAGCTCCGGCGCAGCGTAGACCAACGCCATCGCGTCCTGCAGCTGGTCGCGGAAGCCGAACGCGCCGCCCGACTGGTAGAAGCCGGAGCGGGCCCAGAGTCGGCATGACACGGTCTGATACAGCAGCCACCGATTAACCAGCACGTTGGCCGTCGGCTCGGGAAGATCGACTTCGACCGCCCCGAGTCGGGCGTCCCACCAGCCCCGCGTCCGCCCGAGCGCTTCCTCCAATGCCGGCGCGTCACGGTACGTGCGCACCAGTCGCCGTGCGTCCTCGGCCGTCTCCGTTTCGCCGAGGAGGGCGACGACATCGGCATGCTGTCCGGGACCGAGCTCGATCTCGACGCGCAACGCCACGCACGGATCGAGGCCGGCGCCGTGCCGCGCCGCCAGCTCGACGTCGTGCATCCCGGCGGGGTCCGCGAGGCTGCCGTTGCGCCCGATGAACGACGTGCGATGCCCCGTATGCGACGACGGCCGCGGGCTCAGCGTGGCGAACGCGATCCTGTCGCCGTAGTCACCGTTGTAGCGGTTCCGGGCGAGGATCATCCGCTCCGAGTCGTCCCAGTAGGTCGCCACGTGCGGGAGCGATTCCTCCCGCGACTCGCCAAGGACCAGATCGGCGTAGTAGGTCACCGTGAGGCGCCGTGCGCGGCGGGAGTCGTTGACGAGGCTCAGGCGCTGCACCTTCACTGGGTCGCCACCGTCGTCGTCCAGCGGCACGAAGACCGTGAGAGTCTGCTCGATGGCGTGGCTGTTGTGCTCGAACACCGAGTAGCCAGCCCCATGCCGCACCCGGTAGCCCTCCGCCTCGCGCACCGGCAGGGCGGTCGGTGTCCAGAAGCGGC
>JBJYWW010000156.1:0-12513 GCA_046259645.1 Anaerolineae bacterium | reverse complement strand
GCGGATGTAAAGCGCCTCACCGGGCGGATCGCTGACCGGGTCGTTGCTCCACGGTGTGAGGCGGTTGCGCTGGCTGTTGCCGAACCACGCGAAGCCGGAGCCGGCCTCGGTCACGAGCGCTCCGAACTCCGGGTTCGCGAGCACGTTGGACCACGGGGCCGGCGCGCTCTGTCCGTCACTAAGGTCGACCACGTACTCGGAGCCGTCAGGCGAGAAGCCGCCGATGCCGCACCCGTGCGCAAGCTCGACGTGCGTGAGAGGGCTGGACGGCTCTTCGCGGCCGCGCCCGCCCGTCAATGGCTCGGGCGCTTCGGGCGCTTCGACAGGAACGCCCAGCTGCTGGGCCGTGGGACCGCGCGCCGCGACCACGGCGATGCGCGCAGCGGATTGCAGGAGCGTCACGTCGTCATCGGGCATCTGGTCCGAGTCGCGAAGGAACACGCCGCCCGGTTGATCGATGCCGGTGTACATCGAGTAGCCATGCACGAGCCGCGCCAACTGCTCGCGCAGCGGGCGCTCGTAGCCGCCCGGCGCCTCGTTCAGGATCACGAGATCGGCCTTGAGGCCGTGATGCCGCCAGTACGTGTGCGCCTGGAGCATCTCGCGCACGACACCAATGTCGCGCTCCTCGCCCACCGTCACCAGCGCGATCGGCAGGTCTCCCGACACGCCGTGCGCCCAGAGCCCGGACTGGTCCTTCGTGTTCTGCTCCAAGCGCTCGGAGCCGGGACGGAGCCTGGCGCTCGGATAAAGCATGTAGCTCGCAAGCTGCTGGAAGCGGCGCGCCTCGTCCGGCCTCAGCCGCAGCTGCCGCATCTCGAGCTGCGACCGGGCCCAGGCCAGCTCCATTGCGCGGTCCACCGACTGCGGGCTCGCGTACTTGTCGGTGAGCTCCAGCGCCGCTTCGCGGCTGTCGCCGGCGGCCATGACCAGGGTCACTGTCGACCGCTGGCCAGGTCGCAGCTCGATCGTTCTCCGAAGGCTGAGGATCGGGTCGAGGACGAGCCCGGCCGTGCACGACAACTCTCCGCGCAGCAGCGCCGGGTCCGCTGTGCTGCGGCCGCGCCCGATGAACCGCGCTCGGTCGGTTTCGTACTCCATCGGCCCGTCGGAGACGTCAGCCGATGTGAGCCGCTGGGCGACGAAGACCGGCTGTTCGTCCGGATTCCGCGGTCGGCGGAACGCCAGCAGTGCGCCCCGATCGATGTCGACCTGCGTCTCGATGAACAGGCTGTTGAAGGCGGGGTGCTGCCGGTCCGCGGCGTGCGGCGCGAGCGTCGGCTCCGAGTAGGTCGTGAGCTCGACTCGGCGCGTGCGAGAGGTGCGGTTGACGAGCGAGATCCGCCGGATCTCGGCGTCGCCCTCTTGCGAGACGACCACCTGTGTCTCGGTGACGACGCCGTGGTCGCGGCGCCTGATCTCGGCCCGGTCGGCGTGGAACTGCACGCTGTAGCTGTCCGCCTCGGCGCAGACCGGCTGATGGCCCGCCGACCACACGTGACCGCGATCCAAGTCGCGCAGGTAGACGAAGGTGCCCCAGTTGTCACGGGTCGGATCGGCTCGCCAGCGCGTGAGCTCCAGCCCGTCCCATTCGCTGTAGCCGCCCCCGGCACCGGTCAGCATCACCGAGTAGCGACCGTTGCTGAGGAGCTGTGTCTTGGGGCTGTCGGTGTGTGGCGTCTCGAACCGGCTGGCGGACGGCGCGATCTCGGAGGTCACGGCCGTGACGCGCGCCCCCTCCCGAATCGGGGTCTGGCGCAGCGGTGGCGCCGCGGGGATGCGCTCGTAGAGAAGCGCCTCGGTGGCGGCAACGTGCGGGTCCGCGTGGAACCGCCGTTGCATCGCGTCGTCGCGGACGAGGTTGTCGATCGCCAGCAGCCCCATCCCCTGATGGTGAGCCATGTAGGCCCGGACGAAGATGCCCCTTCTGCCCTCCCTCTCGGACCGCCTGTTGAAGTCCAGGGCCTCGTAGTAGCCGAACTCGTTGTACATTCCGAGCGCGTCAAGCCGCCTCAAGTTGGCGACTGCTGCTGCCGGATCTACGGACAGCGCCAGCAGCGTGGCGTAGGGCGCGATGACGAGGTCGTCACCGAGCCCACGCTTGAAGCCCAGGCCGGGCACACCGAACGCCTTGTACTGGTAAGTCTTGTTGGCATCGAGGTCGGCGTACGCGGACTCGGAGATGCCCCACGGCACGTCGAGGCTCGAGGCATAGTCGATCTGCACGGCGACCGCCTGCCGCGCCGCCATGTCGAGCAGCGAGTTCGGCGTCACGTGCAGCAGCAGCGACGGCATGAGGTACTCGAACATGGTGCCGCTCCAGCTGAGCAGCGCCTTCCGCCCGCCGACCACGCCGACAGGCCTGTCGAGCGCGAGCCAGTGCTCGGCCGGCACGTCGCCGCGCGCCACGGCGATGAAGCTGGTCAGCCGGGCCTCGCTGGCCAGCAGGTCGTAGAGCGAGCCGTCGAGCCGCTGATCGTCGACGTTGAAGCCGATGCTGAAGAGCCGACGCTCGGCGTCGTACAGGAACCGCATGTTCGCGCCGTCCGCCAGGCGGCGAGCCGCCGCCACGAGGTGCTCGGTCCGCTTCCGGCGCTCGGCGGCGTGCTCCACGGCCGAGGCTAGCGACGCCTCGATCCGCGTTGCCCAGTCGCGCGCCGCATCAGTGCCGATGGTCGTCTTCGCCGCCGCGACCACGTTGCGGGCCGCGGGAACGTCGCCGGACGCCAGCGCCGAGGTCGACGGGCCAGCCCTGACGAGGCGACGCAGGTCGGCGCGCTCCTCCTCGTCGAGGGCGGTCTGGACCTCGGAATTTGCGTCTGCCAGTGCCTCGAGCCACGCCAGCTCCGAGTCGTAGAGCGCGAGCCAGCCTTCGATCTGGCTCTCGACCAGGGCCGACCAGTAGGCCGGCTCGGTCCCGAGCGGCGCGCCGATCGCGCCGCTGTGGGGCGGCCCCCCGTCCGCCGGTTGGCTGCTGCCCGGCTCGCGACTCGGTTCCACGCTGCTGAGCGCTGCAGCCGTCTCGCCAAGGCGCATCGCGTCGCCCGGCACGTTGCTTGATTCGCCGCCCAGACCGTCGCTTGGCTCGCCGCTCAGCGCGTCGCCCAACGCGTCGCCCAGTGCGTCGTCGCGCAGCAAGCGGGCCAGCTCCGTTGCTTTCGGCTGCACCCGCCTGAGGAGGCGCGCCATCTCGACCACCGCGACGAGCTCGTCGGTCCGAAGCCGCGACTCGATCTCGTCGACCGCCTCGCGCGCTTGTCTCAGAATCGCGCGGCGGCTGGCGTCGTCATTGACCTTCGCGAGGTCGAGCGACTCGCGCAGCACACCGACAGTGTCCGCCAGCCCTTCGATGGCCTGACGTCCCAGCGGCGGGGAATCAAGCGTTTCGAGGAGGCCCTGCTCCAGTGCCCACAAGCTGCCGAGGAGGTTGCCGCTGTCCACGGTCGACACGAACCGCGGCTCCAGCGGCTGCAGCTCGGCGATGTCGTACCAGTTGAGAAGGTGCCCGTGGTAGAGCTCGAGCCGCGACAAGGAGTCGAACGCGCTATCGAGGCGCGCGATCACGTCGTCGGGCGGTGTGTAGCCCAGGTCGTTGCTGGCAAGGACGCAGAGCAAGTACAAGCCGATGTTGGTCGGGCTCGTTCGCAGGGCGAGCTCGCGCGTGTGCGACACCTGGTAGTTGTCGGGTGGTAGCCAGCTGGTGGCTGGCCCGACGAGATCGTCGTAGTACCGCCACGTGCGGCGCGCCGCCCGGCGCAGGCTCAGCAGGTCGCGCTCCGGGATGGCGGCTCGGCGGGCCGCGCGCTGCGGGCGGACGGTCAGATGCCGGGCGACGAGGGGGGCGATCAGCCAGAGCGCCAGGAACGGCGCCGCCGGCACGAGGCTCGCCGGCTGCGCGAGCCAGAGCGCTGCACCAACGAGTGCGGCGAACACGCTGACGATGCCCATGTGAACCAGGAAAGCGGTGGCGCTGCCCGCCGACTGCCAGCTGGCCACTTGTGCGGTGGTCCACTCGAGCAGCTTCTTCCGGCTCACGAGGCGTCGGTACAAGGCCCGCCCCACTGCGTCCAGCGCCATGCCTGCCTGGTGGACCAGGAGGACCGTCTCGACGAACGCCCGCTTGGTGTCATTCCGCCACGATGGCCACTGGATGCCGTGCTCGCCTCCCGTTGTCGCGCGGGTCGCGATCTGCGCCGTCGGTTGGAACAGCATCAGCACTGCCAGGAGCACGCTCGCCACCGCGCCCAACCACGGTGAGACGAGCCACGAGGCGACCAAGAACGCGACGGAGGCGGCCGGTACGAGGCTGCGTCGCAGGTTGTCGAACACCTTCCAGCGGTTAAGCAGCGAGAGCGTGTTGCGGGTCCGTCCGCCATCCGGCGCGGGCACCCACGGCAGGAACCACTCGGCGATCTGCCAGTCGCCTCGAATCCAGCGGTGCTGGCGCCGAGTGTACGTCACGTAGTCCGGCGGGAACTCGTCCAGCAGCTCGATGTCGCTCGCCAGCGCGGTCCTGACGTGCGCGCCCTCGATCAGGTCATGGCTCAGCAGCGTCTCGTCGCGGAACCTGCCTCCCAGAGCACGATGGAAGACCCGGGGATCGTAGATGCCCTTGCCGATGTACGAGCCCTCGCCCGACAGGTCCTGGTAGACGTCCGACACGGCGCGCGTGTATGGATCCGTGCCGACCGGATCGGTGAACAACCTGCTGAACGGCGTCGCCATGGCACTCGGCAGCGAAGTGCTGACGCGCGGCTGCACAATCGTGGCTGGTCCCAGCTCGCCATACGTCGCGCCGCGCCGGGGACGGTTCAGCGGGTGCGCCAGCGTCTCGACCAGGTGCCGGGCCGTGTCCCGCGGCAGCTGCGTGTCGCTGTCGAGCGTGATCACGAAGCGGATGTTCATGAGCTGGTCCGCGTCGCCGACGCGCACGATCCCCGCGCCGCCGCGCACCGGCTCGCCCGAGATCAGGGCATTCAGCTCCTCCAGCTTGCCGCGCTTGCGCTCCCAGCCGATGTACTTCTGCTCGGTCTCGCACCACTCGCGGTCCCGCACGAACAGGTAGAAGCGGTCAGCGCCATATTGCTGGTTGAGCCCCTCGATCGCGCGCACCGCGTGGTCCAGCAGGCGCGCGTCTCCCTCGGTTTGCTTCTGGTCGCAGTCTCGGTAGTCCGCAAGCAGGCCGAACTGCAAGTTGTCGTCCGGGTTGGCCAGATACCGGACCTCCAGCTTCTCGACCTCGTCGCTCAGCGTCGTCTCGTCGACGAGGAGCATCGGCACCACGACCAAGGTGCGAAAGGCGTCTGGGATGCCGCCATCGGCGAACGACATCTTCGCCAACACGCGCGGCGGGAGCAGCCTCGTCACCCAGTAGTTCACGATCTGGATCGCGAGCTGGCTCGCCGGGAGCAACGCGACTAGCAGGACGACCGCCCACGCCTCCCAGGGCGCGCGTGACCGCGCGAGCGCGGCGGCGACGGGCACGGTCAGAAGAAGCGTCGAGAGCGCGATCGAGCCGAGGTACAGCGTTGTGTGGTGGCCGTAGATCCACCGGAGCCGTCGACGGTGCCGCGACTCCTTCGCAGCCACCGCCGCGACCAGCTCGGGGCGGCCCGAGTCGATCAAGTACGTGCCGATGTGCCGCAGGTGCTCCGTGCCGGGGTCACCCTCGGCGTTCGCGTCGGCGAGCGCCACCGCCTGGCGAGCGACTTCGAGCTCGGTCGCCTCGGACCCGCGTGCCAGCTCTTCCACCGCGGCTCGGTAGCGGTCCCGGGTGTCGAAGTCCATGCTCCGATACACGCCTGCCGGGTCATCGCCGAGCGCGCGCTCGACCAGGCTGAGGTGCTCGAATACCGCTCGCCAGTCCAGGCGCGACAGCTGCCGCAGAGTGGTGATGACGTTGCCGATCGAGACCTGCGTGGCGGCTTGGCGGCCCTGCTCCTGCAGAATGATGTCGGCGAGCGGCTTGTTGAGCGTGCGCTCCAGCCAGCTCTGGATGGGCACGAGCGCGGCATCCTCGTCGTGCAGGTTCACGGTGAGCTGCGATGCGAACGTATCGCTCGGCTGGGGCCGGACACGCGACAGCTCGGCCAGGACGAAGAACAGCCGCTCCGGATCGCGCCGCGCGCCGGTGAGGAGGCGATTGGCCCAGAAGTCGGCCGCCTCGCGCTCGCGCAGCCTCGCGTCGACCATCTCGGCCAGCCGTCGCACGCGCTCGATGATGGCGATTCGGATCATGAGGGGCATCGCCCACAGCTCACCGATGTCGAGCGGCACCTGCTCCTGATAGGCGTCCAGGAAGCGCGTGATCGTCTCACGATCGACCTGTCCGTCCGTCTGGCGCACGACCTCCTCGGCCAGGGCGTAGACGCGCGGCACGCCCTCGTGCCCTACAAACCCGTCGGCCTGCTGCCCGGGGTCGACGAGCACGGGCAGCTCGTGGAGGAAGCGGTCTGGCAGGTTGAGCCTGACGTCCCGGATGTGCTCCTGGACCACGTAGGCGTTGTCGAGGATCCACTCGGCGGCCGGCGAGATGCTCTGCTCGAGCCGCGCCGCCGCGGCCAGGCTGCTCCGAACGTAACCTATCACCCGCTCGCTGTGATCGAGGCGGCTCAGCAGCGGCTCACCCAGCGACGCGTCCAGAGTCACGTGGTGCTCAGTCGCCAGCCGCCGGGCATGGTCCTCGAGCTGCCCGACGCTCAGCGGGGCGCGGTAGACGAGGTCGACGCTAGGGACGTAGCGAGGCGGGGCCTGCAGAGCGAAGATGGCCGGCGTAATGTCACCGAGGCTGCGCATCGTTCCGACAGCGCGGGCCAGCTCGTCCGGGAGGCCTTGCACGGCAAGGGCCGAGTCGCCAGACACCAGCCAGCGGTCAGGGCTCGACAAGTCGGCATCGCCCAGCTCGATCTCGATCAGGTATCGGCGCGCCACAACGGCGCCCGCGACGATGCCGACAGCAGTAGGAGCGACCAGCAGCGCGATCACGTCCAGCGGGTGCGCCGGCAGTAGGATCTTGTAGCCGATGAGCCCGATCAGCAGGCCGATCAGGCCGGCGGCGCCAGGCAGGGCGAGACGGCGTCGCCCGAACCGGCTCGAGGACTTGATCGTCTCGCTCGACGTCCGGTGCATGACCGCGACCCGCCGGTGACCGCGGCGCTTGAGCTCGCGCAGCGCTTCGTCGGCGCTGTCGCGGCCCGGATAGAAGCCGAGTAGGAGACCGCGGTCGCTCATGGGTCGGTCACACGCGCGCGCGCCGCCGGCCGTTCGGAACCGGCTCGCCAGGCGCCGGCGCAGCGCCCAGCGACGCCTGGTCGAGGCTCTTGGCGGCGGCACGTATCGCGATCGCTGAAGATGTAGCGCACGTGCTCCTCGATAGGGGCGATACCTGATGTGCCGTCGCGCGCCCGGCCGCGCTGCCGCGCATCCCTTTGCCGCCCCGGTTCGCTGGTCTGGCACGCTTCGCCGACCGGGCGCGGCGCGTAGCGGCGGCGCGCTCTACTCGAAGTAGTGCACCTTGCACCCGCAGCCGTCCCACATGCGCTCGTAGGTTGCCAGCCTGTCGGCAAGGAACTCGTCGGCTTCGGCGCGCGACGCCACTCGGCGCAGCAGCGCCCGGCCGTCCGGCGTCTCCTCCTGAACGAGCACGACCGGGCCGACCTCGAGCACGCGTATCATCCCGCTGATCAGCGTGTTGCGCTCTTCGGCGATCACGGCGCCTCGCAGCAGCCGGTCCAACTCGACGCCACTCAGATCGACGACCGGAGTGCTTGCCGCCGCCTCCGCCAACTGGTCGGATGTTCGGTCACTCGGGCTTGGCACTTGCCTGCTCCGGCCAGCGGTGATGTGCGGGCAACACGCGACCCAGGAGCTAGCCGAAGAAGAGGCCGGCGATCGTCTGCATGCCGACGATCAGCAGCCCCATGACGAAGACGCCGATCATGGCCGCGAGGTAGTTCTCTATCTCGAACCCCCTCCGCAACCACGCGATGAAGTACAGGATCACTGCGGCCACGAGCCATGCGACTATAAGCCACACCACAGTCATCTGCGTGGCGGGCTGGTCCAGCTTCAGGCTGAAGATGACCAGGCGGATCAAGAAGTTCATCACGGCGATCGAGAAGCCCGACATGAGGGCGGTCCAGAAGCCGTCGACGCTGATGCCGAAGTCCAGGACGTCCATCAGCATGAGCGCGATCGTGAGTAGCGTAACGGTGCCGACGATCGAGATCAGCCACTCTGTCATGAGGCGGTCCTCCTCGGGGCGCGCGGCCGTGCCGCGCAGGGATGACGGGATGTGAGATGTTAGACTTGCCAAAAGGGGTTCCAACCGGACTCCGATTGGCTTCCGACCGGGTGGCGATTCGGTGCCGAGCCGTTGCCCTAGGCCCCCGCCTCGGTCGGTTCAGCCGGGGCAGCATATCGCGCGCTCCTCACGCGGTCAATCCGGCGGCTCTGGTGCGCCAATCGTTGACTGCACGGCCATCTGCCTCTACGATTCTGCGCCGTTGAGCTTCTTAGCTGGGCAGTGCAGCTTCGGATCGTCTTGATGACGCGATCCGCATAGAAATGGGGTGTCACATGCTAGGCTCCGATTCCTCCGCCGCGACCCCGCGAAACCTGGTCTCGCGCCTGCTCGTGATGGCCGCGTTAGTTGCCGCCGCGGCGCTGGCGGCTGGCTGCCAGCAGGCGACCGTGAGCGACGGTGCGCCGCCCCAGGGCGCTGAGTCCTCCGGTGCGGTCGGTAACACGGACGGCTCCGGCGACCAGGCAGCCGCCGAAGCGGGAGCCGGGGCCGGCGACTCTGGTGAGGCCGGCGCCGAGTCCGCTGCCGGCGAGGGCAGCGCCGCCGGGGCGCTCGCCGACCACACGGAGGCGGACCTCATCACCAACGTGCGCCAGCTTATTCTCGATGGCGAGAGGTCCGGCGAGGGCTACTTCAGCACCGACGGTCGCCGCATGATCTTCCAGGCCGAGCGGGACCCCGACAACCCCTTCTACCAGATGTACGTGATGGACATGGACAACGGCGACGTCACGCGCATCTCGCCCGGCTACGGCAAGGTGACCTGCGGCTGGCTGCATCCCAACGGCGAGACGATTCTGTTCGCCTCAACGCACGAGGACCCGGCGTCTGAGCAGCTCATGGCCGAGGAGCTCGAGCGGCGCGCGGCGGGCGAGGCGGAAGGCTACTCGTTCACTTACGACGACACGTTCGAGATCTACTCCTTCGGTCCCGACGGCGAGTTCGTCAACTTGACCGACGCGCCGGGCTACGACGCGGAGGGCTCGTACTCGCCGGACGGCACGAAGATCGCGTTCACCTCCAATCGTCTCGCCTACTCCGAGCCGATGTCGGATGAGGACCGCGAGTACTTCGACCTCGACGAGTCGTACATGGCCGACATTTACATAATGAATGCCGACGGTACCGACGTGAGACAGCTGACGGACTGGAAAGGCTATGACGGCGGTCCGTTCTTCAGCCCCGACGGGGAGCGCATCGTGTGGCGCCGGTTCAACCCCGAGGGCACGTTGGCCGAGATCTGGACCATGAACATCGATGGCAGCGACCAGAAGCCGATCACCGAGATGGGCTCGATGTCGTGGGCGCCGTTCTACCACCCGAGCGGCGACTACGTGATCTACACCACCAACGAGCACGGGTTCACGAACTTCGAGCTCTACTTCGTGGACGTGAACGGCGAGAAGGAGCCGGTGCGGGCAACTTTCACCGACGGCGCGGACGTGCTGCCGGTGTTCACCCCCGACGGAAACCGCTTGGCCTGGGTGACGCGCCGCACCGACGGCAAGGCGCAGATCCACATCGCGGATTGGGACGACGCCAAGGCGCGCGAGCTGCTCGACCTGAGCCCACCGCGCGGCAGCGTGTCCTACGAGACGGACGCCGAGGCGGGTGAGATCGCGCCGCCCGACATGGCGGCCACTTCGGCCGAGTACGCGGCGGCGGACGCACGAATGCACGTGGAGCGCCTCGCGTCGGAGGAGATGGACGGACGGCTGACCGGCACTCCCGGTGAGGCGATGGCCACCGAGTACGTAGCCGAGGCGTTCGAGGCGCTGGGTCTCGAGCCGGCAGGTGATGACGGGTACTTCCAGCCGTTCCAGTTCACTGCCGACGTCTCGCTGGTTCCGTCCGCCGCGCTGGCGGCCCAGTACGAAGCGGCCGACGAAGAGGTCGACCTGACACTCGACGACGACTGGCGGCCGCTCGCTTTCTCGAAGACCGGCCCGGTTGACTTCGCGGGACTCGCCTTCGCCGGCTACGGCATCGATGCGCCGGAGGACGGCGACAACCCGGCCTATGACTCGTACGGCGACCAAGACGTCGCCGGCAAGTGGGTCGTGGTGTTGCGATACCTGCCCGAGAACGTGTCACCAGAGCTGCGACAGCACTTGACCAACTACTCCTCGCTCCGGTTCAAGGCGATGGAGGCCCGCGACCGCGGCGCGACGGGCCTGATCGTCGTGAGCGGGCCGGCCAGCAACGTGAAGGAAGACCTCGTCCCGCTCGAGTTCGACGGGTCGGTGGCGGGAACCAGCATTCCGGCGATCAGCGTCAGCGACGAGCTTGCCGCGCAGTGGTTCGAGCTGGCGGGAACGACCCTGGCCGATGCACAGGTGGCGCTCGACGCAGGCGAGATCGTCCCCGGCTTCGATCTGCCGGGCGTGACGTTGGGGGCGCACTTCGACCTCGAGTTCGAGGAGGACACGGGGCGCAACGTGCTAGCCAGGCTCCAGGTGGCGGACGAGCCGTCGGAGCAGGTCGTGATCGTCGGAGCGCACGTCGACCACCTCGGTCACGGCGAGGGCGGGGATTCCCTGGCCAAGCCCGAAGAGCAGGGCCAGGTGCACTACGGCGCCGACGACAATGCATCCGGCGTGGCCGGGCTGCTCGAGATCGCGCAGTACCTGTCGACGAAGGACGCGGCCGGCGAGCTCGATGACGTCGAGCGCGACATCGTGTTCGCGGCGTGGTCGGGCGAGGAGCTGGGCTTGCTTGGCTCGAGCGCCTACGTCAAGGAGCTGCTCGACGAGGGCGAGGAGACCATCTATCCGGCCGTCGCGGCCTATCTCAACATGGACATGATCGGCCGAATGCGGGACCAGGTGGTGCTGCAGGGGATCGGCTCGAGCTCCGTCTGGCCGGCCGAGATCGAGAAGCGGAACGTGCCGGTTGGCCTACCGGTCAAGCTGAGCGAGGACCCGTACCTGCCCACGGACGCCACCTCGTTCTACCTGAAGGGCGTGCCGGTGCTGTCGGCGTTCACCGGCGTTCACAGCGAGTACAACACGCCGCGCGACACGCCGGACACGCTGGACTACGACTCGCTGGCCGACATCGCGCGCCTGATGGGCCTTATCACCGTCTCGATCGCGTCGGCGGACGCACCGCCCGACTACATCGAGGCGGAGGCGCCGACAACCGGCTCGAGCTCCAGCGGCAGCCGGCGCGTGTACCTCGGCACGATTCCCGACATGACCGACACGACGTCGGGCGGCGCGCTGATCAGCGGCGTCTCGAAGGACGGGCCGGCCGATCAGGCGGGCATGCAGGGTGGTGACCGAATCGTCGAGCTGGCCGGGCAGCCGATCGACAACCTCTACGACTACTCGCACGTCCTCAACGGGCTGAAGATCGGCGAGACCGTGGTCATCGTGGTCCTGCGGGACGGCGAGCGCTTGTCGCTTGAGATCACGCCCGTGTCGCGGGAGTAGCGTGGGCCCGAGCGGGAGGATCTCGCCGCGACCAGCCCCCCTTACAGCCGCTCCTTGCGCTCGATGTGAATGGCGCGGAAGAGCATGTAGGCCGCGCGGGCCGTTTGCGAGGTGAACCAGTAGTTGACGCCTGCGCCGACCGCCGCACCTGCGACCGGCACGGTCTGCGCGAGCTTCTTGCCGACCAGGTTCTTCGCGATCTCGCGGGGGACCTGGCGGCTCTGCTCGCGCCAGGTCCCGCTCATGCGTCGCCCCCGGTAGTCCAGGTTGTGGGCAAAGGCGGCGGCGGCGACGCTGACCTCACGCAGGGCTTCGCCCTTGGCCCGCGCGCTGCCTGACGCCGACACGTTGAAGATCGACAGCAGCAGCGGGTTGTACTCGTCGCCCCGCACCGACAGCCCGTACGATCCGCCGGTTTGCTGGATCAACCGGAAGTTGACCGCGAAAAGCAGCGGGATGTCGGCCGCTATGAGGGCCGCGCCGCCTAGACCCGTGCCGCCGCCTTCCAGAGCCGCCGCCAGCGTGTTCTCGCTGAAGTAGCTCCTGGCTAGATCGTCGAGCGCCTCCATGGGCTGCTCGCGAAGCTCCTCGACCTCAGATACGTCGAGGCCGCGCTTTCCGGCGCGCTCGATGATGCCCTGCTCCGTGTACGTCCACTCGGAGGCGTCGCCGAGGAGCCCTAACGCCGCCGCGACGCCCTCGCTCACGCGGTCGATCACAATGAGAAAGAGACCAAACCCCAATCCAGCCAGGAAGGGCAACCCCAGGTCGCGTAGC
>JBJYWW010000155.1:0-7446 GCA_046259645.1 Anaerolineae bacterium | reverse complement strand
TGGAGCGAACCGCGGCGTCGTCGTCGGCGGCCGCGTCCAGCACCAGCGGCAGGAGCACGTCGAACTGGCGCCCGGGGCGCCGCGCCAAGCGCTCCAGCACGCTCGCTCGCCGCTGAGCGTCCTCGTCCTCCAGGTCCTCGGCCAACGCGGCCGCCTCGCCGCCCTCGTGCAGTCGGCGCTCGACTCGGCTGGCGAAGCGACGGACGTCGGCACTGGTGTCCGCCAGCGCGTTGTGAACCAACGGATGCGCCGTCTCCGCCAGGGGCAACAGCTCGTCGTCGGTTAGATCCGAGAGGGCGATCAGGGCGCCGACGCGCACCGGCGGGCGCGGCACCGTGAAGAGCACCACGAGTATTCGGGCCGGATCGCCGGTCGGCGGCTGTGGGCCAAGGCCGGCGGCGATTCTCACGAGCGCCCTGGCGCACACGTCGGCAACTTCCTCAGACCGATCGCCGAGCCCCCGCTCGAAGCCGCTCTTGAGCCGCACGGCGGCCCCGTTCCAGCCCTCACCCGGCCTCATGGCCTCTGCCAGCGCCCGCAATACCGTGGAGCGCCCGGCCGGACCCATAGTCCAGACTATCGATAGCAAATCGGCCACTACTCGCGGCACCATCGCCGCGTCGACCTGATCGAGCCGCTGACCTCCGAGGTAGTTGGCCAGCACGGTCCACCTGAGCTGGTCACAGAGGCGGCCGGCGTCGATGTCAGCGTCGGCGAGCGAGCCGATGAACGGCTCGGCACCGTCCGATCGCGCGATCAGCATGATCCGACCGCCGGGAAGCAGCCACGCAGCGCGGCCGGCGTGGTCGTGGATCGCGTAGCCGAGCTCGTCATGCTCGGAGCCATCCGGCAGCCTGATCGGCGCGGTGTAGTCGACCCACCCGTCGAGGCGCAAGGCCAGGGCGGTCAACTCGCGCACGCCCGCGAGCGTGCTAGTGCGGTCTAGCAGCTCGTAGGCCTGCAGGAGCTCGGATCGGGAGATTGGGGGCGGCATGGGCTCCCCTTGGCGCGTTCCACGAGCCTGAAGGACGTCGTTAGGCCATTCTAGTAGACCACCTTGGGTCGGTCAACGGGGCGCGCCGCGGCCGCACCGGGCCCGACGTTCGGGCGTTCCAGGGCCGAAGTCCAGGCGTTCCGGGCCGGCCGGCTGGGAGCTGCAACCGTGCCTTATGTGCGTTCCAGGTACGCGACGCACCCATTGGCCGGGCTTCGGAGCGGGGGGTATAATGCGCCGACTTGATCGGTAAACTGCCGCCAGGAGGTCTCATCCGTGGAACCAATCGAGCTCCCGAACAGCGACTCGCCTGAGGTAATGACGCAGGCCGTCTCAATCTGGCTGACACACGTGATCTGGGAGCAGTTCTCTCGGGTCACTCATCCGGAGGAGATCGAGGAGCAGTTGCTCGGCGTGTACAGCCGGGTATACAAGTCGGTCAGCGACGCGCACGGCATCAGCAAGTAGCGTGTCGCCGCTCGTCGCGCCATGCGGCGAGTGGCCGCCGTCCAGAATGATGCAACCGCCGGCTGCTAGCTAGTCGGCGGCAATCATGTACGTAGACTTCATCACCACCGCGGCCCTAGCCCGCGAGCTTCGAGACACGCTCGCGGGCTCACGCGTTCAGGACGTGCTGCAGCCGGACCGGCTCAGCCTCGCGCTCGAGATGTACGCCGGCGAGCGCCTGTACCTGACCCTCACCGCCGACCCCAACCGCGAGGGTCTGCTGCTCAGCCAAACGCGGGCGCGGCGAGGCGAGGGAGCGTCGTCTCAGCTCGCGCAGAGCGCGAGGTCGCGGCTGATGGGCGCCCGGCTAGTGCACGTGGGGCAGCCGCCGAACGAGCGCTTGATGCGCTTCTCGTTCAAAGCGGAGACGCCGGTGCAGCTGGTCGCCGAGCTGACCGGCAAGATGGCCAACGTGATCCTCCTCGATGCGGACGACACGGTGATAGCAGCCGCGCGTCACGTCACGCCGGCGATGACCAGCACCCGTGTGGTGCTGCCCGGCCACCAGTACTCGCTGCCGCCCAAGCAACGCAAGGCGGCGTGGGACGATGTCACGGAATCCGACCTTGCCAGCTGGTGCCGCGCTAGGCCCGAGAGCGCAACGTGGCGCATGCTCGTGCGCTCCGTGCGGGGCATGAGCCCGCTGGCCGCGCGCGAGATCGCACATCGGGCCGGAGCCGACCCCAACGACGCGGCCGGCGAGCAGAGCGCGAGCGCCCTGCGAGACGCCCTCCGAGATGTGTTCGGCAGCGTCTTGGGCGGCGCTGCGGTGCCCACTGTTGCTCGGTCTCGGGACGGCGACCACGTCGTGGCGTACGCGCCGTACCGGCTGACGCACCTGACCGGGGCTGACACGTCCGGCGACGAGGGCAGGGCCGACGGGACCGGCGACGGTGACGCGGCCGGCGGGGACGGCGACGGTGACGGGACCGGCGACGGTGACGCGGCCGGCGGGGACGGGACCGGCGACGGTGACGGGGCCGGCGGGGCATTGGTCACGGACGAGCCGAGCATCGCGCGTGCCCTCGAGATCTTCGAGGTCGACAGGCTCGGCCGCGACCCCTACCGCGATGCGCGAGCCGCCGTCGCGGCCGCCCTCGACGGGGCCAGCGATCGGGCGACCCGGCGCCTCGCCTCTCTGGAGGAAGAGCAGGTCGACGAGGCCGAGCTCGATCGCCTGCGCCTCACGGGCGACATGATCCTGACCTACCAGCGCCAGATAGGTCCCGGGCAGACCGAGCTGGTGGGAACCCTGGACCTCGACGCGCCGCCGCTGGTCGCGAGGCTGGACCCGGACCTGACGCCCGTCGAGAACGCGCAGTCGTACTACGACCGGTACTCCCGCAAGTCGAAGGCCGCCGCCGCATTGCCAGGCCTGAAGGCCCTCGTGCTCGCGGAGATGGAGACGCTGGATCAGCTGCGCGCCGACCTGGACCTGGCCGAGAATAGGGCTGAGATCGACGCGGTGGCCGATGCGCTTGCCGATGTCCGGCGGGAGCTCGGGCCGTCGCCGCCCTCGGCTGGCGAGACCGAGGGCTCTGCCGCTGCGAGGGGTGGCGCAGGGCGCGGCAAGGGGGCGGCCGCGTCGCCGGGTAGCAAGAACCGCGGCGCGGGCTCGTCCTCGACGGGCCGCCGCAAGAGCCACGGCAAGCCGGCCGGTCCGCTGCGCCTCACCTCCTCGGACGGCTTCCCGCTCCTGGTCGGGCGAAACAGCACGCAGAACGAGGCCGTGACCTTCGGCAAGGCTGCGCGCGACGACGTCTGGGTGCACGCGCGCGGGCTGCCTGGCGGGCACGTAGTGGTGCGATCGGGCGGCCGCGACGTGCCGGAGCAGACCCTGCTCGAGGCAGCCGGGCTGGCGCTCTTCTACTCCGCGGCGCGCGACGAGAGCCGCGGCGAGGCGATCGTAACCAAGGTGCGCTACGTCCGCCGGCTCAAGGGCGGCGGACCGGGCATGGTGCGGTACGAGCGCGAGGCGACGATAGTCGCGTCGCCGCTCGACCCAGCGGAGCTCGGCGACTAGCCGCGACGCGCTGCGCGCCGGGTCGGAAGCAGCTGGGAGACAGTCGGGCACGGATCAAAGGCGCAGTCCTCGCGCCCGAGCGGCGGCCCGATGTCCCAGGTCATGCCCAGCCGCGTGAAATCCTGTACCATTGGGCTGGCGCCGCGTGCTTGCCGGCGCCGGCGCCCCTACGACCACCCGGGTCGCCCGTTGCGGGGCGCCGACAGGCATACAGGAGTCAGCAATGAAGTTGGCCAACCGGATGTCGCGCTTGGGCACTGAGACGGCCTTCACGGTCCTCGCGCGGGCGAAGGCGCTAGAGGCGGAGGGCCGAGACATCATCCACCTGGAGATCGGCGAGCCCGACTTCGACACCCCGGCGAACATCATCGACGCCGGCGTCAGGGCGCTCCAGTCGGGCTACACTCACTACACTCCGGCGCCCGGCATACCGGAGCTGCGCCAGACGATCGCCAGCCACATATCAGAGACGCGTGGGCTCGACTTCAAGGCCGAGAATGTCGTGGTGGTGCCGGGGGCCAAGCCGATCATCTTCTTCCCGATCCTCGCCCTCATCGAGGCGGGCGACGAGGTGATCCTCCCGAACCCCAGCTTCCCGATCTACGAGTCGATGGTCAACTTCATGGACGCCAAGCCGGTCTTCGTGCGGCTCAGCGAGGAGGAGGGCTTCGGCTTCGATCTCGACATGTTCGCCGACAGCCTAAGCGATCGCACGAGGCTGGTGATACTCAACTCGCCGTCCAACCCGACAGGCGGCGTGCTTTCGAAGGACCAGCTGGCAACGATCGCCGACATGCTGCGTGACAGACCGGACGTCATGATCCTGTCGGACGAGATCTACTCGCGGGTGCTGTACGACCGCGAGCACGTCTCGATCGCCAGCGAGCCCGACATGAAGGACCGCACGATCATCCTCGACGGCTACTCCAAGACGTACGCGATGACCGGTTGGCGGCTTGGCTACGGCGTCATGAACAAGGCGCTCGCGGAGGCCGTCACCCAGCTGCAGATCAACTCCACCAGCTGCGTCAACGCCTCGGCTCAGATGGCGGGCATCGAGGCCTTGGCCGGGCCGCAGGACGCGGTCGACGCCATGGTGGCCGAGTTCCAGGCGCGGCGCGACCTGATCGTCGAGGGACTGAACTCGCTTCCCGGCGTGACCTGCCAACTGCCCGAGGGCGCGTTCTACGTGTTCCCGAACGTGACGCAGCTGGGAATCGACCAGGACGAGCTGGCGGACCGGCTCCTGAACGAGGCCGGAGTCGCGACGCTGCCCGGTACTGCGTTCGGGGAGTACGGAAAGGGCTACCTCCGCCTGTCCTACGCCAACTCCCAGGACAACATCAGGCGGGCGCTCGATCGCATCGGCGAGCTGGTCACGGCCGCCGCGTCGGTGTAGCAGAGCGGCTGCCGATTCATGGGACTGCGTGACTGGCCGCCCGTGCGGCGGACGCGACGGAATCACGCGATCGAGCACGCCACCATTCACGTGCTCTCGCGCCGGCATCCGACGAAGTCCTTCGCCGGGCGGTCAGACAGCGGCGGCTTCTACATACTGGGCGACACAGAGGCAGACGACGTGCGATCGGCCGTGGCGGAGGCGATCGAGCGTCTGAGAGACGAGCCGCGCCTCGCGATCCACCCCTTCTGCGGCACGAACCTGGTCGTGGGCGGGATCCTTGCGGGGCTGGCATCCACTGTAGCGCTGATGACGATGCCCCGCGACGAGCGCGGCACGCGCGCCTCGATCGCTCTGCCGCGGATGCTGCTGGCCGGCACGCTGGCTGCGGTGGTGAGCCAACCGCTCGGCCCCGTCGTCCAACGTCGTGTCACCGTCCTACCGGACTCGGAGGGCGTGCGTGTTCGCTCGATCGAGACCAGCGGCCGAGGTCTCGGCAAGCGCCACCGCGTGTCCCTGGAGGACGTGCCGTCCGATCGGGCGTGACGTGATGGCGCGCAGCATGGCCCGGTATCACGCGGATGTTGCAAGGTGATCTACTTCATCTTCGGCTCGGACGACTTCACGACGGGCGAGGACGTCCGCCGCCTGCGCGAGCGGCTGGCAGCGACCGACCCGGCGGCAGAGATGAACACGAACATGATCGATGGTCGGTCGGCGACCACCAACACCATTCGCGCCGCGGCGGACTCGCTGCCGTTCATGGCCGACCGGCGCTTGGTCATCGTCAGCGGCATGCTGGAGCGCTGCAGCCCAAGGATCAAGGGCGGCAAGGCGCTAGCGGAGTCATTGCTCGAGTACCTGCCGTCGGTGCCGGAGACGACTCGTCTGGTCTTCCAGGACGGCGCTCTCAGCCCGAAGAACCCCGTCGTCGCGTGGGCGCAGAAGCAGCCCACGGCTCGCGGCCGCGCGGACGCCGATGGCGGCCGTTGCGGCGGAAAGGGTCGCGGACAGGGCGGCGGTCTGAGCGGATTGGAAGTCGTAGTGCGGAAGCACGAGTCGCCCAAGGCCGTCAGACTGCCGGGCTGGCTCGCGAAGCGGGCCGAGGATTCCGGCGGGCGAATCGAGCCGGCCGCCGCTATCGCGCTCGCCGACGCGCTCACGCGAGACGGCAGCGTCGACATGCGCCATGCGAGCAGCGAGCTGGAGAAGCTTCTCACGTACGCCGGCGATCGACCAGTCACAGCCGAGGACGTAGAGGCCATCATCACACCGGTCAGCCTGGACAGCGTGTTCCGCTTCGTCGATGCCCTCGCCGCCCGCAACGGCCCGGAGGCCTCGACTCAGCTGCACAAGTTCCTCGAAGACGGCGAGCATCCGCTGCGCCTGTTCGCCTTGATATCGCGGCAGTTCCGCATGATCACTCGCGCCAAGCTCATGCACGAGGCCGGCCTCTCGCAGCGCGAAGTGCAGAGCCGATTGCATGTGGCGCCGTTCGTCGCTCGGAAGGTGACCGGGCAAGCCCAGCGGTTCTCCGGAACGGCGTTGCGATCGGCCCTCGTGAGGCTCGTCGAGTTCGAAGAAGCCATCAAGACCGGTCGCATCAATCCGGTGCTGGCACTGGATCTATTCGTGGCCGAGCAGTGTCAGATCTCGCACGGAACATCACGCCGTAGATCTAGTCGAAGTCGCAGCTAGCGTTCTTGGATCCTTCATCGGATGTGGTACACTTCGTTGACTTATTGTCGATTCGAATGCACACCATGTAGGAGGTGACTCAATGCCATTCGAGAAGCTAAGCGCGGCGGAGCTCTCCGCTAATCCAGAGTACGTCCAAGTACTCAAGAGCCTTCAGGTTGGCGAAGGCGCCAAGACAACCGTGAAGGACGAAGGTGTCGGCAAGTTCACGATCAAGCAGCGTCTGACCAAGGCCGCCGAGGCTGCAGGAGTCGAGATCAAGTTCCTGCGGTCAGATCCGGACACGGTCATCGTCAAGGTCACGGGCAAGAAGTAGCCGAAGCAGCAGCCAGAGTGCTTCGGCGTCGGCGCCGTGCTGCTGGCTTGGCCTGGCGCGAGCCACTCACCGCAGAGTCACAAGACTCGCGTGTCCTGCGCGACGTGGCGAGCCCGCCGCAGTGCATGATGCGCAGCCCAGCGGCGCACGGCGCGATGGCGCAAGGGCCGTCGGCGCGTAGGGCGGTGGCGATCAGCCCGGTGCCGATCAGCCCGGTGCCGATCAACCCGGTGGCGATCAGCTCGGTGCCGATCAGATGAGCAGCCAAGCGGCCGTCAGCCCAGCGGGCTAGTGAAGGGAATGCAGCAGAGGGGACGCCTCTTGGGGGCGTCCCCTCTTGCGTAGGGTGCTCGACACGCTAGGGCGGTCCGCATCACGCGCGATGCGGAGTCTTGCTCACGGCTGGAGGCGGACGCCCGCTCTGGGCAGGGGCGGCGGACATCTCTCCAGTCAGCGGCGTCGGTGGCGTCAGCGGCGTCGGCGGCGTCGGTGGCGTCGGTGGCGTCGGT